>CBDUCU010000433.1:0-3924 GCA_965365725.1 uncultured bacterium
ATCGCCTTCGACGCTCAGGTCTTCACCCGGCATCGTAGGTTCCTCGGATGGGACGACCTGAGGCTCGATAAATTCTCTTGAAGCGACCGTTTCAGTAAACGTCTGTTTTGCCGCAAGGGGTTGTTCGCGTCGTGCGTCTGCGCCAAAACCGTGTGCGGCCTCGGCAAACGCTCCGGCTGCATCGGGGCGCGTTTCAAACGGACGCGGACGCGGCGCAGGCGGCGGCTCGTCGAAGTCTAAATCGAGCACAAAATCGTCTGCTTCGTCGGCGGATGAAGACAAATCGATTTGTCCGAGGTCGAGCAGAGCCTCGTCGGCTGCCGAGGCGCTGGCGGCGCGTGCGGCAAAGGCTTGCGGCTGGGCGGCAGTCTGTTTTGCCTCGCTCGCCGCTATGTCGTGTGTCGCGGCGGCAGCGGAGGCTTGCGCGTCGCGCGCTGAATCCATGTTTGACTCCTCTGTTTTGTCAGCATGTTCAGAGACGGCAACAACCGGCTCAGTCGTTATCGTTGATTCAACTATCGGCAGATCAAAAGTCTCTGCCGGCTCAGTCTCTGCCGGCGCAGTCTCTGCCATCAAAGGCTCGTCACTTTTCTCGGTTGCCGCGCCAAAGCGGTCGGCAGATACGGCCTCTATCAACTCGTCGTCCGCACTGATGTCTGCAAAAAATGGCTCAGACTCTTCTTCTGTGGGTTCATCGCTTACCAACTCCGGCGTTGGAGCAACAACATCGCGCAGAGTCTCCTCAGAAGAGCGCGGGGTCTCGTCAGGCGAGTCAGCGCGTGATTGCGAGAAAGAGTCGCGCAAAGAGCCGACCGGCCTCTCTTCAAGCCTCTCCTCAAGAAGTGCCGGAGACTCTTCCTCGCGCTTGCCGCCGCCGAGCAGAGAGCCGACCTTGCTTATCAAATCTCTGATTGATTGAAATGGTTTGCTCAAGACTTCGTCCGCGCCGACGCGGCGCGCCTCCCGTTCATCGAAAGGTTCAAAAGCTCCAGCGAGAAGGAGAACCGGCACGTGCCGCCAACGCGCATCCTGTTTGACGCGCTCGCACAATTCGTAGCCGCTCAGACCGGGCATCGACACGTCTGCGAGCAGAATGTCGGGCGGCCCCGTCTCTTCAAATTCTTTGAGAGCGGCATCGCCTGTGCCGACCGCAACGACATCCATCCCTTCATCGGAGAACGTGAGGCTCACGACCTTCTGTATGGTCATGGAATCATCTGCGAGAAGCAGCCTGTGCCGTCTGTTCTCCAAAAGCCTTCTCCTTCGGGACTTGACCGACCGCCGGAGGGTTTTTGCGAGAGCGCACTTTATTTGCAACTCTCTTGGCGGCGGTTTGGGGCGTGCAAACGCTCTCCTCAAAACAACCATCAGGAAAGCGCGATTTCAAACCTAACACCCGCGATTCGCGCGCGTCAAGAGATTTTCAAGTGAGCAGTAAGCGGTCGGCAGCAGGCAGTTATCAAAACAGGTGTGGCCACTTGCAGACTGCAAAATCAGGTGAGGTTGACGCTTCTAAAAGAATCCGATCTGCCCGGCAATTCGAGATAAGATTGATCGCCCAACTGCTCACTCTCGAAGAGTCACGTCGTCCGCCGTTAGAGGCAAATTGTCGGGGCCGTCGGAGCTGAGCGTGTAAGCGTCGCGCGTTCCGTTGTAACGGTAAGGACGATGCCAGGGGTCGATGCGAATGATTGTTTTGAGGTAGCGCGGGCTGAGATGATCGACGAGGACGGTTTCGCTATCAGAGACGACATAGAAGCCGCGCTCGCTGCGAAAACGTTCGAGCGCGAGACGAATCGTTTCGAGGTCGGCGCGGGCGTGCTCAGATTTCTTGCGATTGATCGATGCAATCAGCGCTTCGAGATTATTCATGCTCAGGTCGCCGACCTTGAATGCGACGACGCGCCATTTTTTCTTTGCATCTCTTTCCAGTGTAAATGCGGCTTCGACATCGACGACGGCGCGCGCAGATTTGTAGATGGGCGCAAACTCTTTCATCACTAACGGCCCGCGCCGCACCTCAACCTTTTTGTCCTGCTTTGTCGCCTCAATTTTCTTGCCCTTCGCGTCAACGACCTCAACGCTTGTCTCTTCACCCTTTTCTGATTCGTTCAATTGACGCTGCCGCGACACAAATTCCGCCGCCATCTCTTCGAGCGCGGAGCGCGCCTCATAGATTGCCTCGGCGCTGACGGGGCCGGCGAGATAGTCAAACTTTTCCCAACTTCTATCGCCGGTGCGAAAATCCATGATGCGCCAGCGCGGGGGCGAGCCCTTTTCGCCCTCCACCTGCATAAACCCGAGCGCGACTTCTACCTCAGCCGTAACGACAACGGGTGCTTGACCAGCAAGAGAAATTTCCTTAACGCGCACGCGCCCCCTGTTCAACGCAAAACCGGGCGTGGCGGCAATCGCTCGTTGAGCGTCCGATTCCTTCAAAGCCTTCTTTGGTTTTTTTTGCGCAGACGCGTCGTGTGTCGCCAAAAATGAGAGCGCAACAAGCGCGAGTGCTAAAGGATGCCGCATGAGTTTCATGCTGTTTTGTGGTCGGTGGATTAGTCGGGCGGAAGGCGCAGGTTGAAGCGCAGCATGACACGGTCGGCGGAATCGCGCGCGGCCTGTTCAAGTTGTAGTTCGTTCGGGAAGCGTTCTATCCGGCGGCTCGGCCCGGGCAGAGGCAAGCGTACGCCGCCGATGGTCGTGCTCTGTCGATAAGGTCTCTGCCGCGTTTGATCGACGTATTTGAGAGCACCCGTCTTAGGCTCATAGATGTAAGTCTTAATTGAGAGCGTGCGCGTATCACGGCGCGCAGGATCGCCCGTCTGCTGCCCCCCCCCGACCCCCAGCCTGTCCTCTTCAAATTCAACCACCACGATGTATGAATCAATCTCGTCTTTAGCTCGCTTGCGTGCGTCTTGAAGCGTGATCGTAGCGCCGCGCGAGGCCGACAAATCTTTGTTGCGCGTGAGACGCTCCATAAACGCATCCATCACCGTCTCTGCGACGAAGCGATCAACGTAGAGGAAACCCTCTTCAAGCCGATGGACGCTAAATGAGAGCTGCGTGTTTGTCGCCTTTTTCGGTTTTGATTCCGACTCCGATTCGCCCTGCTCATCCGGCGTAGGCTCAGGGGTTGGAGCAGGACTAAGCGGCGGCGGCTTGCGTCTTCCAGATTGCGCGTGCGTGCTCGACGAGGATGCCAGACACACTGCGAAGGTGAGAGACAAGAAGAACGATACTAAAAAGAGAAGGCGCTGTGACAGGGTGCGCGGCAGGCAGAGTTGAAAAGCGCCAGAGCGTGCGTGCAACATACAAGTTTCCTCGTTGACGGGACGAGCTCAGGTTAGGCGGTCGTCCGGCATGCTTCAAAGGGGAGACGCTTTTTAGGATTCGAGCACGCAACATGCAGGCGCGCAACTTTGGAAATCACTGGCCGCCATGCTGCTGCTTTGCTTTGCCGATGAGCATGCGCAGCATGATCTGGAGCTGAGAAGTTGTAAAAGGTTTCGGTAGAAAGACGACTGCGCCCGCCGCAAAACTGTCTGACGAAAGCTTAGGGTTCTGTTCAGCCGTCATCATAATCACCGGAATTTTCATCAGACGCTTTTCGGTCCGCATATAGCGAACCAGCTCCGGCCCTTGTATGTGCGGCATCATCACGTCAAAGACGGCGGCGAGAAAATCGCTGTCCGACTGCAAAAACTTATATGCCTCGCGCCCGTCGCGCGCCGGCACCACGCTGTAGCCCTCTTTTTCGATGATTGCCGTTACCAGACGCAAAATAGCCGGGTCGTCATCAGCCACAAGGATGCGTTGCGAACTCTCTAAGGGTTTCTCAGACACTTTCCGAAAACCTCCGATTTGCGGAGTGATGAGTGATGAGTAATAAGTGATGAGTAAAGACAGATTGCTTTAACTCATCAC
>CBDUCU010000434.1:0-3924 GCA_965365725.1 uncultured bacterium
CCTGCCGCTCCTTCGCGTCTATGCTTCGGAGCAATCTCACTCGTCAATCGACAAGGCCGTTATCGCGCTCGGTCTGGGAGTACGCTCGCTCCGCAAGATTCCAACGGACAAAGATTTTCAAATGGATGCGGGCGCGCTCGCCACAGCCGTCGAAGAGGACAGGCGTGCGGGCGCGCTTCCCTTCTGTGTTGTCGCCACCGTCGGCACGACTTCGACGACGAGCATCGACCCCGTCAATGCAATCGCCGACGTATGCGAGCAGAATAATTTGTGGCTGCACGTTGACGCGGCGTATGCAGGCTCGGCAGCCGTCGTGGCTGAGATGCGACACATTCTGGCGGGAAGCGAGCGCGCCGATTCTCTCGTCACCAACCCGCACAAGTGGCTCTTTACGCCGTTTGACCTCTCCGTCCTCTACACGCGGCGCTTGGACATGCTCAGACGCGCATTCTCTCTCGTCCCCGAATACCTGCGCACAAACGACTCGGACGCAGTGCGCAACGGAATGGACTACGGCATACAGCTTGGCCGACGCTTTCGCGCGCTCAAGCTCTGGATGATTCTGCGCTACTTCGGAAGCGAAGGCTTGGCCGCGCGCATCAACGAACACTGTCGGCTTGCAAGAGAGTTTGCCGAATGGGTCAAAGAATCGCCGCGTTGGGAGTTGCTTGCGCCCGTTCCCTTGAGCGTCGTCTGCTTCCGCGCTTGCCCAGAAGTTGCCGGAGAGACAGATGATGCGCGCAGTGCACGGCTCGATGCGCTTAACGAAACGATCATGAACACTGTCAACGCATCCGGCGCGGCCTTTATCTCGCACACCAAACTCAACAACGCCTTCGTGCTCCGGCTCGCCATCGGAAACATTCGCACAACCGGCGCGCACATACGTAACGTGTGGCAACTGCTCAACAAGACGCTCGAAGAGAGCATGTAGATTGCCGAACAAGGCGGATAGAACTTTTCAAATCAGGTTATGGTGCAGTTTTTCCACTCAACTTAGCTCTCAAGGTTTTCGCTCTCGGGTCGCAATTTTTTGTCGCCCGACTCATAACCTGAAATATAATCCCCGCCGCAATGGAATCCACCTCACAAATCTTTATGCAGCGCGGCGAACGCATGCCGACTCCGGATCTGTTCTTGAGCTATAACCGTGCGGATCGTGAAGACGTGCAGACCGTTCGACAGGCACTACGTGCGCGGGGCTTGCCCGTCTTTTTAGACAGCGAAAATCTATCGCCCGGTCTGCCCTGGATTCCCGCGCTCGACAAGGCTCTGCGCGATGTAAACGCCGCCGCAGTCTTTATCGGCAGCTCCGGTCTTGGCAACTGGCAGATGCGCGAAGCCTCTTATGCGCTCGACCTGCAAGCACAGGCTGAGAAGCTCGGACGACAGTTTCCCGTCATCCCCGTTCTCTTACCGCGCGCCGACCTCGAAAACGTTTCTGGATTTCTTCTGCTCAACACATGGATCGATCTGCGCGGCGGGGTCAACGACGCTGCGGCGCTCGACGCTTTGGTCAACGCCGTAGGTGGCGATGCGCCCGCAATGCACCCGACCGTGCATCAGTCCGGCGATTTGCCGCCCTATCGCGCCCTGCGCCCCTTTCGTGAGGCGGATGCGCCGCTCTTTTTCGGGCGCGAGGTCTTTGCCCGAGAGTTGTTGGAAAAAGTTTCGCGTCACAGGCTTGTCGCCGTCGTCGGCCCTTCGGGAAGCGGCAAGTCGTCAGTCGTTCAGGCTGGCCTGTTGCCGCTGCTTAGGCGCGAGCGTCCACCCGCGACGACTTGGGACGCAACCGTCTTTACGCCGGGTCAGTATCCTTTTCAAAACATGGCCGCAGCGCTTATTCCGCTCTGGGAAAAGGACGAGCCTGATAAAACAAGACTGCTCATCAACGCGGGCGCGCTCGGCCAGAGCTGGGCGGGCGGCGTGCCGCTCAAGGCCGCGCTCGATGTTGCGCTCAGCAAATCGTCGGGCGCAGACCGTCTGCTCCTGATCGTCGATCAATTTGAAGAACTCTTTACGCTCACGCCCGAAGCCGACCGCAAGCCTTTCGTCAAAGCGCTGCTCGACACGGTCGCCTCCGAATCATCGGCCGTGCGGCTCGTCCTGACGCTTCGCGCAGATTTTTACGGCCAGGCCATCGGACTTGACCGCGACTTGAGCGACCTCATTCAACGCGGAGTAGTCAATCTCGGCCCGATGAAACGCGAAGAGCTGCGGCTTGCCGTCGAGCGGCCCGCCGCAACTACGGGTTTGCAATTTGAGACGGGACTCGTTGACCGCATACTCGACCACGTCGAAGAACAACCCGGTAATCTTCCGCTTCTCGAATTCACGCTTACCGAACTGTGGCAACGCCGGCAGAAAGACCTGCTGACAAATCTGCAATATGACGAGATCGGCGGCGTTGAGGGCTCAATCAGCAAACGCGCCGACGAGATTCTCTCGCCGCTCACAAATGAAGAACAGGACAATGCTCTGCGAACTTTGACGCGACTCGTTCGCGTCTCGGCTGCCGGAGAAGAAGGAGCCGACACGCGCCAGCGTCTTCGCTTAAGCGATCTCGACCTTCCCGCGCAGGTAATCATCAAGCGATTCGTCGAGGCACGCCTGCTCGTCACTGCTCGCCACGCGGCGAGCGGCGCGGAGACGGTCGAGGTGGCGCACGAAGCACTTATTCGCGGGTGGCGACGTTTGCGCGAGCGTCTCGACGGCGACCGCGAATTTCTCTTGTGGCGACAGAGGCTCGCGCCCTTTTTGAGCGAATGGGAACTGGCCGCGCGCTCTGACGAAGCGCTCCTGCCGCCACCTTTTCTCCGCGAAGCGGCGCGCTGGCTCAAAGAGCGCGGCGCGGATTTGAACGAGCGCGAGCGCGCCTTTATCGAAAAGAGCAACTGGCGAAAGCTCAGTGAGCGACAAACGCGTCGGCGCATCACGTCTGCTCTCATCATCCTCCTGTTGATTGGAGCGGGCGGTTATTTCTTATGGCAGAGAATCTCAAAAAGCGACGACAATCAGGTTCGCGCCATCATCCTTGAAGAGGATGAACTCTTAAAATCGGTTTCGGCTGAAGACCGGCTCGACGTGATGCGCGAGTGGATTGACGCGCTTCGCCTCAACAAAATGAATGAGAAGGCGCGCACAGCCGTTGAGCTTATTCCACAAAGAAGGCCGGAGCTATTGGCAGCCATGAGCGAGACCTTGATTGATCTCGGCGATATCGAAGAGGGACGAAGAATCGCGCTCGAAGGCTTAGCTTCAGTGAGCGAGAGTTACTCATACAGACATCTCGAAACTTTTATCGCACTGGCGCGCGCGCTGTCTAAAGCCGGGCAGATAGAAGAAGCGCGGCAGGCTGCTCGCAGCGCGCGCAATGCCGTTCCACAAAACGCGGTGGCATATACCAAAGTGCAATACTTAGCGCAGATTGCATCGGCGCTCAATCAAGCGCAACTGCCCGACGAGGCTAAACAAGCGCTGCAACAAGCTTTAAAGTCGAGCGAAGAACTAAGCCCCTTATCCACTGACTTGAAAATCTTGCTCGCGCAGACCCTCGTCGAGGCGGGCGACCAGGAGGCGGCAACGCGATTTATCGACAGTCTCATCGCGCAATCGCGCACCGATTATCTCCCCCAGGAGAACGCCTTCAGCGTTGTCAGGCTTTTGATTAAGTTGAAAAAGATCGAGGCAGCGCGAGCCTTTGCAAGCGAATTTAGCAAGAAACAGTATTACGACCAGTACCACGCGCGCCTGTTGCTCGAGGCAACTCAGGAACTCGTAGCTGCAGGCGACATCGAAAGCGCGCGCCACATCGCACGCGAGGCGGTCGTCGTTGTTCGTGGTATGGAGCAATATTCGGCAATCCGTGCAGCATCAGCGGTCGCTGCCGCGCGCGCACTTCTCGTCGCCGGTGAACAGAACGAA
>CBDUCU010000435.1:0-3919 GCA_965365725.1 uncultured bacterium
CAGACGGCGACGTTTGGGCTAGATGAATGATCGCCGCCCCTCTTGTTGGAAAGCTTGAGGGCGACAGAATTCGGCTTACAGACCTGCTCTCCCTCTTGCATGGTAATTTTTGATCGACGCGCGGCATCTCGAAATCTGTTTGTGCCGCTTATTTCAATAGCGAAGAGGAGACGTGAAGGGATGGCTAACCGGAAGGGAGTCTTTATCGGGGCTTACGTACCGGCTGAACTCAAAGAGTCTCTGCGCAGGCGCGCGGCGGCAGAACATCGCACGCTCTCGCAAGAGATTACACGCATTCTTGAAGAGGCCGTCAGAGGGCCGCGTCTCCCGCCCGGCTTTATTGACCGACGCGTTCCGAATTCACCTGCAAGAAGACGCAACAGCGACCCGCTTCCGCGTCGTCGCAAAGACGACTTGCCCTACATTCCTGACAAGCACTCGTCTGGAGACGAGTAGTTAAGAATTTCTTGTCAGCATTCTTTTCGCGCGAGATTGAATCAATCAGTTTCGCGCGAAAAACTTTTTCTTCTGTTTGATAAAGAACTGCGTTCGACCTGAGCAGTTCTTATCAATCATTTGCATGATAAAAGCAGCGCGCGTCTTTGCGCCGCTTGTCGCAAACCCTCTGCCCATTTGCTAAACTTCAAAGCGTCCTTGTCATTTGTCTAAACTATTGTGAACTGGCAGAAGATCATCTACTTAGGCATCGGCGTAGCGTTTGGCTTCGTCGTCGGCTTTCTCTTTGCCGATACAGCCAATCGAAAGGAGCACGAAAAGCTTCGAGCCGAAGTCGCACGTCTGCGTCAGGACGAGCAGGCCGCAACAAGCCAGTCTCCCAAACAAGCAAACGAGACTAATCTGGAACTTCCAAACTTGACGGACGAGCAATTACGCAAAGCCGTCGAGCGTGCCGACGCAAATCCAAACGATCCCGCGCTTCAACGCGTCGCAGGTCAGGCGCTTCATTATTACGCGGTGGAGAAAAACAACGACTCGATTTTGCCGGAGGCCGCACGCATCCTCAGACGCGCGCATCAATCAAATCCAAAAGATGTTGACATACTGCTCAGACTCGCCAATGCGCTCTACATTCTGGCGCGCAGCGGAGATGCAGCCCGCATGAGTGAGGCGCGCGGCTTTCTTGAGAAGGCCGCCACGCTCAAACCTGAAGATGCCGACATCCGTGCAAGCATCGGACTTACATATTTTTACGACAAGCCGTCAGACCCGCGCAAAGCCGTGCTCGAATATCGCAAAGCGTTAAAAACGGAGTCGCAAAATGAGATGGCTTTACAGAATCTCGGCGCTGCGCTCGTAGCAATGGGTGAACTGAAAGATGCCGAGCAAACGATTAACGACCTCGAAAAAGTTAATTCAATGAATGAATCTTTACCCAATCTTCGCGCCCAGCTTGCGCAGAAGAGAAACGCTTTAAGGAATCAGAATTGAAAACGCTCGTCATCATCCTTATCGTCTTGACGCTCGCGGGTGGTTATCTCTACTGGCGTTTGCGCCCGTATATCAAAATGGCTCGGCAAATTTTTGGCGCAACGCGAAACGTGCAGGATTTGCGCACGGGCCGCGCCAATAGTGATGAGCTGCCGCGACAGAGCGAAAAACTTGCTAACGAACAGCTCGTTCGTTGCTCGTCATGCGGAACATGGCAGCCCGTATCGCGCGCCGTCCGTCTCGGTAAATCGGCGACATACTTCTGCTCGCATGAATGTCTCGAACGCGGGGCCGATTCGCAAAGCCGCACTCACAAGTCAGCTTCTTAATTCTTCACAGGCTTCTTTACCTTATACGAAAACTCTCATCAAGCTTGGGGTGAAGTGTGGCCGACCTCTTCGGGTAAGAGATTGCCTGCATCGTGGATGGCGCGTTTTGTGTTGGTAAGTAAGAGTATGAGCGCGCCCACCAGAAAGAAGACGATAAGCGAGAGGATCGCGCTGCGGTAAGAGCCTGTTGCGGTGAGCACAATACCGAAGATGACCGGCCCCAGCCAGGACGTGCCGCGCTCGGAAATTTCGTAGATGCTAAAAAAGGATGCCTCTCGCCCGTGCGGAATCATCTGCGAGTAGAGCGAGCGAGACAGAGCCTGCGAGCCGCCGAGCACGATTGCAATCGCCGCACCGATAACCCACGCCTGCGCGGTCGTTTGAAGAAACGCGTAAGCATAGACGACAACGCACGTCCAGAGTATGAGCGAAGAGAGGATCGCATTTTTTGTTCCGATAAGTCGTGCAATGCGCTCAAAGAGCAACGCTCCGCCGATGGCTGTAAATTGGATGACGAGCACCAAGCCGATAAGAAATGAGCGGTCTGGCTCAAGCCCGCGCGATTTGAAAAGCTCTTGCTCGATGAAAACTCCGGCCAGCGTAATGACCGTTTGTATGCCGTCGTTATAGAGCAGATAAGCGATGAGATAGCGAAGCGTGTGAGGCAACTTCCAAAGCTCACGCAAAGTGTTTCTCAGTTCTGAAAATCCAACCGTTAGATAAGTCTTACCTTCGGGCAAGGGCTTGGCAGAAGCGCGGCTGCGCAGGCGCTTGAAAGTAAAAGCGGCGAAAAGTCCCCACCACAAACCTGCGGAAAGAAGCGAGAGACGGACGGCCATCGCCGTCGAGATTGCCAAACGGGTTGCGCCTGCGACAAGCGCAAGATTGAGCGCAAGAAGAAGACCACCGCCGAGATACCCGAGCGCAAAGCCGCGACTTGAAACCTTGTCGCGCATATCCTCGGTCGAGATTTCAGGCAAAAATGCGTTGTAGAAGACCATTGCCGCGCCAAAGCAGAGGTTTGAGACAATTAGCAGTATGCCGCCGAGCAGATAGGTCGATTCGGTAACGAAAAATAGAAGGCAAGTGGCAATAACGGCCGTGTAACAAAATACCGCCATCATCTGTTTCTTCACATTTGAGAAATCGGCAATTGCTCCGAGGATGGGCAAAAGAAAGACCTGTAAAAAAACGGAAGCCCCAACGGCAAAAGGGAAGAGCGATTCGGCTGTAAGAACAGGAAGACCAAACAGGATGAGGATGTGGCCGTTTGCACCGACCGAGCGTTGAGCCACATCGGTGAGATAAGGGCCGAGCAGTGTTGTGATGACGGTCGTGTTATAGACCGAACAGGCCCAGTCATAAGTCATCCAGCCGAAGATTTCGCGCCGATCATTGACGAGCGGAGCGTCGGGAATGATCTGAGAACTCGTTTGTGCAGGCGACGCGTCAGCCATTTGGTCTTGAGTCACGCGGCTTTGGATTCCTCTGTTAGAAGCTCAAAGATCGTCGGAGTGATATCTGCCAAAGAATTGACGCGGCTTTGAACAAATGCGCGTCCCCGTCCCCAAATGATTGTTGGTACATCGTTGAGAGTGTGATTTCGTGTCGAGAGGTCTTCGATATTGCCGTGATCACTTGTAATGATGACGGTCGTGCGCGCAAGATCGACGGCGGCAAGGACGGCTCGGACGAAACTTGCAAGCTGCGCGAGGACTTTGACGGCTAGTTGATGATCCTGCGCGTGGCCTGCTTGATCCGTAAGAAAGAACTCGTAAAGCGTAAAACGATTTTCGTTTGCAAGCGAAGCGAGAATGAGGGCCGCTTCTTCAGGCGTGCGCAGAGGCGCATCTTCACCGCGCTCGATAACGAGTCGGTTTGTGAAGTCATGATAAAGAGCGCGTCCGTGTCGCAAGTCATCGACGGTGCAGAAAGCAAGATTGGCAGCTTCAACTGCCACGGTCGTTGCTGAAACCCAGCGCGGACGCTCTTCAAAGAATCTTTGTGTGTAGGCGTTGGCAAAAAGAAGTGGGGTGATTCGGGCGCGCTTCAAACGAAGAAAAATTGAGTTGCGACGGATGATCTCGCGCATCGACTCGTTTGGAAAACCCTGTTTGTGATAACCAAGAAGCGAGGGGGCA
>CBDUCU010000436.1:0-3903 GCA_965365725.1 uncultured bacterium
GGAAAGCGGGAGGATGTTGAGCGCCGAAGATGTTCTTGATGCAGCAACACGGGGCGGCGCGCGCGCTTTGGGTTTTGGCGAAACGTTGGGCGCGCTCTCAGAAGGCTTACAAGCCGACCTCGCAATCTTCTCGCTTGAGGGAACGCATCAAGCTCCTGTCTTCGACCCCGCCGCGTCGCTCATCTTCGCGTCGTCGGGCCGCGATGCATTAGTAACGGTTGTGGCCGGAAGGGAAGTGTTTCGTGCGGGCCGCATCACGACGGTGGATGAAGAGAGCCTGCGTGCGCGTCTTAAAGATATTGCACGACGGCTCGCCGCAGTCGGGGCTTAGCGCGATAAGAAAAGAATAGTTAACCACAGAGACAGAAGAGCCACAGTCAGTCAAAACTGTGGCTCTTCTGTCTCTGTGGTTAAAATTTTCAGCAGGCGGCCTTGATGGCCTCGTCAAAAATCTCGACGCTTACATCAACGTTCTCTTTTGTAAAGATGAGCGGCGGCGAGAAGCGGATCGTGTTGAAGCCTGCGCCGAGGATGATCAGGCCGCGATTAAAACACTCGACCTCGACGCGATCGCGCAGATCAGGAGCAGGCGTGATGTGGTCGTCGCTATTGACAAACTCAACGCCGATCATCAAACCGAGTCCACGCACGTCGCCGATGCAGGCATGTTTTTTCATGAGCTTGCGCAATTCACTCTGCATGTATGCGCCGACCTCCGCAGCGTTTGCAACCAGCTCGCGTTCGAGAATCTCAATGGTCTTCAAAGCGGCTGCAATAGCAACGGGGTTGCCGCCAAAGGTCGAGGCATGCGCGCCCGGTTTCCAGTCCATCAAATCCGCGCGCGCGACACATGCGCCCATCGGGATGCCGGAGGCGATGCCTTTGGCGAGCGTAACGATGTCGGGCTTCAAATCGTAATGATCGCAAGCAAACATCTTGCCTGTACGTCCGAAACCTGATTGCACCTCATCGACAATCAAAAGTATTCCGTGCTCGTCGCAAATCCTGCGCAAGCCCTGTAGGAATCCTTCGGGCGCGGGGACGTAACCGCCTTCGCCCTGCACGGCCTCGACGATGATTGCCGCTACTTCTTCGGGCGGAGTCGTCGTCTTAAACAGACGATTCTCAATCCAATCGAGTGAGGCGCGGGTTACGTCTGCCGCGCTTGCGGCGCGTCCGCCTGTGAACGGGTCGCGGTAGGCGTTCGGGTAGGGGACGTGAACAACGTCGAGCGCCTGACGCTTGAAGCCGCGACGCTGCGCGACTTTCGACGATGTCAAAGACAGCGAGCCGAGCGTGCGACCATGAAAGCTATTGAAGAAGGCGATAAATTTTTCGCGTCCCGTCGCGTGCATCGCCAGCTTGAGAGCCGTCTCAATCGCTTCCGTACCGCTATTGGCAAAATGCGTCCGCGTAGGCGAGGGGACAGGAACGATCTCATCGAGCTTTCGCGCAAGATCGGGCATGTGACGGTAATAATAATCCGTGCCGCAGATGTGTATGAGACTTGCGGCCTGATCCTGAATGGCTTTGACGACTTCCGGGTGACAGTGGCCGGTCGAGCAGACGGCGACCCCTGCATTGCAATCGAGAAAGACGTTGCCGTCAACGTCCGTGACCCACACGCCCTCAGCAAAATCGGCGACGAGCTTGAAGGAAGGACGCGGATAAGACGGCGTGACGAATTGCGCGTCGGCCTCGACGATTTTTTGACCTTTCGGGCCGGGCAGAGAAGTTTTGATTTCGGGTTTTCGGGCGGCTGTAGCTGTTGACATGACGGATTTCTCCTTTAGCAAAGACGAGGGAAAGATAAACGGGCAAAAGTGAATGAGAGGCGCGCTGTGGGAAGGAGAAACGTGCGCCTAATCAGCGAACAGATTGGCGCGTGCGTCGAGCGGGCGAAAGTTAAGAAATGACGAACTCAATTGCATATTGGATGGCGGCTTGCTTTTCGACAGCAGGCCGGATTTTATCATCACGCGCCGCGCGGTTTCCAGCGTACGCCGTCGCGCGTGTCTTCGAGCGTGATGCCGCGCGATGAGAGTTGATCGCGTATCTCGTCGGCGCGCGCAAAGTCGCGTCGCCTGCGCGCTTCCTGACGCTCGTCAATGAGAGCTTGAATTTCCGCATCCAACATTTCGCGCTCGCCGCTTCCAAAGACGTTGAGAACTGAATCGAAACGCGTGATGAGTTCGAGCAGTTCGTGCCGGTCGTCTTCGCGCAATTCATGTCGGTCGATGGCGCGGTTGACTTCGCGCGAGAGGTCGTGCACGGCGGCGAGCGCAACCGACGTGTTGAGATCATCGTCAAGCCCCGCCTCAAATTCTTCGAGCGCTTTGGCGGCAACAGCTTTCAAAGAAGGATTCGACCCGGTCTCGACGCGTGCGTCCGCAAGACGCGCACGAAAACTGCGCAACGATTCAACCGTGCGCTCAGCTCCGCGCAAGCCCTCAAAGGTGAGATTGATCTGTTTGCGATAGGGCACGCTCAAAAGAAAATAGCGGATGCCTGCTGCATTAAAGCCTTTATCAACAAGGTCGCGGAAGGTGTAATAGTTGCCCTTCGACTTCGACATTGTTTCGCCTTCAACCTTGAGGTGCTCGGCGTGCAGCCAGTAGCGCGCAAAAGGTCTTACACCCGTCGCGCCTTCGCTCTGCGCAATCTCGTTTTCGTGATGCGGAAATACTAAATCGATGCCGCCCGCATGAATGTCAAACTGCGGGCCGAGATATTTCATCGACATCGCGGAGCATTCGATATGCCAGCCCGGTCGCCCGCGTCCAAGCTCTGTGTCCCAGGCCGTCTCGTTTGGAGATTCGGCGGCTTTCCACAGCGCAAAGTCGCGCGCATCTTCCTTTTCGTAACGGTCTGTGTCGATGCGGTCGCTTGCGCCGGCGATGTTGCCGGCAAAGTTGATCTTCGAGAGCTTGCCGTATTCGGGAAACGAGCCGATGCGATAATAGAAAGAGCCTTCGGATTCGTACGCATGCCCCTTTTCGATCAGGCTTCGGACGATGCCGATCATTTCGGGGATGTGCTCGGTGGCGCGCGGCATAATGGTCGGACGCAGGCAACCGAGCGCATCAAAATCTTCCCACAACGCCTTGATATAGCGCGCCGTGTAGTCGTCAATCGGGATGCCCTGTTCCTGCGAGATGTTGATGATGCGGTCTTCCACGTCCGTGATGTTCATGACGAACGTGACGCGGTAACCCTTAAATTTCAGATACCGATGAAGCGTGTCGGCAAAGATGCCGATCGAGCGAAAATTGCCGACGTGTGCGTAGTTCCAAACGGTCGGGCCGCAGAAATAAACGCCGACTTCGCCCTCGCGCATCGGACGAAATTCTTCAACCTTCCCCGTGAGCGTGTTGTGGAATCTAAGCATCAGCTAACTTATTCGAGACTGAAGTTGACGAAAACCGTACCCGCTACTTTTACCGGACGACCCGAAAGATAGGTCGGTGAAAACTTCCACTGCTCAACCGCTCGCACTGCCGCTTGTTGTAAAAGCGGATGGCCTTTGACGGCACGCGCCGATGCAACATTGCCGCTTTCGTCAACGACAATTTCAACCTCGACCGAACCCGAAGCGCGCGCTGCCTTAGCAATCGCCGGATAGACAGGAGCCGTTTTTGTTTTCGCCTTACCGTTGAGCACGCCGCCGGAGACAATCGTTTCAGATTGAGCCTGGAAAACGGCGGCGGGGCGATGGCCAAAGACAAGCTCTGTCGTCCTCGGTCTCATTTTGCACGCGACCGGTTGACGTAGTGAATTCCAGAGGGCGCTTGTGCCGAGACCAATGCCGAAGGTGAGAAGCGCGACAACGAGCCGGATAAAATGTAGCGACATGCTCTTTACTCCTTACCAAAAACGGATGCCGGTCGGATTCCGTCGGAAAAC
>CBDUCU010000437.1:0-3899 GCA_965365725.1 uncultured bacterium
GTAGCCGCGGTCGATGTGATAGACGCGGTCGATGATGGTCTCGCCTTGCGCGGCCAGCCCTGCGAGGACGAGACAGGCCGAAGCGCGAAGGTCTGAAGCCTGGACGCGCGCGCCCATCAGCTGCGTCGGGCCTTCGACCGTCGCCGTGTGGCCTTCGATGTTGATGTGCGCGCCCATGCGCTGCATCTCTGATGCGTGCATAAAGCGATTCTCAAAGATCGTCTCGGTTATGTGCGACGTGCCGCTTGCCTGCGTCATCAAGGCCATGTATTGAGCCTGCATGTCTGTTGGAAAGCGTGGGTGCGGCTCGGTCACAACGTCGCGCGCCGTGAGTCCTGACGCGGAGCGGCGCACGCGCAGAGTCGTTGGATTGATCTCTTCAATCTCGACACCGGCCTCGCGCAATTTTGAGATGACAATGGCCGAATGCTCGGGCCGGCAATCTTTTACTTCAAGGTCGCCGCCCGTGATTGCAGCCGCAATAAGGAACGTGCCCGTCTCGATGCGGTCGGGGATAATCGTATGCTCGGCCCCGCCCAGGTGCTCGACCCCTTCGATGGTAATGGTCGGCGAGCCTGCGCCGCGTATGCGCGCTCCCATGCGGTTGAGAAGGTCTGCGAGGTCGTTGATCTCGGGCTCGCGCGCCGCGTTGTTGAGTATCGTCTTACCTTCGGCGAGTGCCGCCGCCATCAACACATTTTCCGTGCCCGTCACCGTCACCTTCTCGAAAGAGACTTCGCCGCCGCGCAAGCGCCCCCCCTTTGGCGCGCGCGCCACAACATAACCGGCTTCGAGCGAGACCTGAGCGCCCAGAGCCTCAAGCCCGCGCAGGTGCTCGTCAATCGGACGCGTGCCGATGGCGCAACCTCCGGGAAGCGAAACCTTCGCCTTGCCAAAACGCGCGACGAGCGGCCCCAAAGCAAGCACGGAAGCGCGCATCGTTTTGACCAGTTCGTAAGGAGCTTCAAAGAGTTCGATGTGCGCGGCTGTAATCTTGTGCGTGCGCAGGTCGGGCACAAGCACGGTCGCGCCCAGGTCTTCGAGCAGACGACGCTGCGTCATGCAGTCGCGCACGTAAGGCACGTTGTGGAGCGTGACGGTCTCAGGCGTAAGAAGCGCCGCCGCCAGACATGGCAGCGCAGAATTTTTCGCGCCGCTGATTGAGACGCGACCATTGACAGGCCGCCCGCCCTTGATGCGAAATTTGTCCATTGTGATCGATTGTCCGTAGTCCATCGCCAACTGTCCGTTGTTAGTTGAATGGCTAACTTGAAAGCATCGCTTGCCGAAGCATGCGAACTGACAAAGGACGACTGACGACAAACAGATGTTTTTGAAGTGCGCGGATTCTAGCACGCGCTTCTGTGGGCAATCTAGCGCGATGCGTAGTTAATCGTTAAGGCGGAGGACGACCGTGCGCGGAATGCCTTGAAGGTCTCGGCGAATGTCGAGAAGCGTCCACGTGCGCGGATCGATGAGACGTGCGACCTTTTCGTGCTGGTTAAAGCCGATCTCGATGAGCAGGTAGCCGGAAGCGCACAGACGGCGAGGCGATTCTTTGACGAGACGTTGGATGATCGATAAGCCGTCGCCGCCCGGTGTCAGTGCAACACGCGGCTCGTGCTCTCTTACTTCGCGCTGGAGACTTTCAATCTCGGCTTCAACCACGTAAGGAGGATTCGAGACGATCATTTGGAAGCGCGCGTCTTTTAATTCGCCTTTATCGAGCGCGGAGAAACAATCGGATTGTAGAAAGGTGATGCGCTCATCAAGCGTGTGTCTCGCGGCGTTGCGCGCGGCGACTCGCAATGCCGCTTCCGAGATGTCGAGCGCAACTGAGCGCGCGTCCACCCGCTCGTGAAGAATTGCGATTGGGATGCAGCCCGAGCCTGTGCCCACGTCGCAGATAAACGGCGCGGATGCGTCTTTCAAAAGCTCAAGCGCCGTCTCGACTATCAGCTCGGTTTCGGGGCGCGGGATGAGCACCGCGGGGCCGACTTCAAATTCGAGACCGTAAAATTCTTGCCGGCCTGTAATGTATTGCAAAGGCTCGCCCGATGCGCGCCGGTCAATCATCGAGCGAAAGCGCGCCGCATCCGGCGGGAAAACGGTTTTATCGTCATGCGTAAAAAGATATGCGCGGTCGCAAGAGAGCGCGTGTGCGAGAAGCGTTGCGGCTTCGCGTCGCGCCTCCGCGAAGCCTGCCGCATGCAGCACGGCGGACGCTTCCTTCAACGCTTCAGCGATGTTTTGGTTCTCGTTTGCTTCGTTCAAGGCTTCGGGACAAATCTCCAACGATAAATCAAAGTAAACGAGCTTTTTGCTTCGGGCGCAGATGCGTTCGTCGTTTGCGCTCGTTGCTGTATAATACGCCGCGAAGCCAATTCGTCAGTACACATTTTGGATGCGGAATTGCGTGCGCCCCGATTGCGTAGGCGCGGGCGTTTTCTCAGTTTTCGAGGAGGTGAATTTGATGCAGACGGAGTTTCATATCAAGGGTATGCACTGCGAATCGTGCGCCGCAAACATCAAGGAGACTTTGGAAGATACTGCGGGCGTACGTTCTGCCGATGTGACCTTTAATGGCAAGACGGCCGTCGTCGAGTTTGACGATGAGACCGTCCAGCAATCGACTTTGATCAAGAAGATTCAAGACCTCGGCTATCAGGCCACCATCGGCGACGAACAACAGAAGGGAGCGACGGGATGACACGACCCGACAAACAACCGAACGAACAACCAAACCAACAGGCGCTCGACGACCGCGGGACGGATGCGGCGGCAGGCGTTGCCCTGCTCAAACGTCTGCGCGACGCGGGCTTTGAGGGCGACGACGAAAAATTTGCTGTCGCTTTGGGCCGCCCCGTCGAAGAGGTTTCGGCGTGGACGGCAGGCGGCGAAGCAGCGCCCGACGACGACGTGATTATGAAAGCGCGCGGCATCGCCAAAGAGCGCGGCATCGAGATCGAATAAAGACCTGAAGGACGCGCGCCGGACGGAATGATTTCGAGCACAGACCTGCCGGAGATGCCGAAAAACGGTAGCCCATGCCATCGGACGCGGGCTGCCGTTTTTCAGTTTCTCCGGCGCGTGCTCTGATTTTTTAAGTGTTTCTTTGCTCGCGCCCGGATGTAATCTCTGTGTGTTGTTTTTACACTTCAACTTCATATCTTGCTGTCGTGCTGCGACCTGCGCGTGCTAACTTTGTCGTCTCTTAACACGCAAGATATTTTTCTATAGCGAAGCTTTCATGGAGCGATTTACACGGATGCGTCAAACGAATTTCTTCAAACTCAGAATCTTTTTTCAACTTACGCTCATTCTCTTTGTCTTCTCCGTCGCCGTCGCGGCGCAAGGCTTCGACAAGGCGGAGTTTGCCGCGCGGCGCGCGAAATTGTTTGAACAGATGGCGGACGGCGTGGGGCTCGTCTTTGCCGACGAGCCGCATGTTCATGCTGTGAAATTTCGACAGTCGCCCGACTTCTACTATCTGACGGGCATCGAGGAGCCGGGCGCGTTTCTTCTGCTCGTCGGCCCGACCAAACAGGCTTATGTCTTTGCACACAAGAGGCCGGGCTGGAAAGTCAACATCGAGGGGCCGGGTCTGCTCAATGCGTCGAACCCGGCGGAAGCTTTTGGGCTGACGGGCGTGCAGGAGATCAAAAACTTTATCGCCGTCTTTAATGAATCGGTGAAGACCGCACGAAAACTCTATGCGCCGCTCTCGCCACCCGATATGTTGCAGATGGGGCGACCCGAAATGCGGATGCATGAGATGGAGATGAGCGCGCATCCGCTCGCGCGCCCCGTGCCGTCTTACAAACAGGCGGTTGCGCGTCTGCGCGAGCTGCATCCGACTCTGACGGCGATTGACATCAACCCTCTGCTCGACCGTCTGC
>CBDUCU010000438.1:0-3890 GCA_965365725.1 uncultured bacterium
TCGCCGTGTCGCCGTGACCGGGAAAATGTTTGGCAGTTGCCAGCGCGCCGCCGTCGCGCACGCCGCGCAGAGAGGCCGTCACAAACTCTGCGACGCGCTGCGGGTCTTCGCCAAAGCTGCGTATGCTGATGACCGGGTTGTCGGGATTGTTGTTGATGTCAGCGACGGGAGCATACAGCCAGTTAACGCCCATCGCGCGCATCTCTTCGGCGATGATCTTTCCCTGATTGTATGCGGCGCGCGCGTCGCCCGCAGCCGCAACCGCCATGTTGGTTGTAAAGGGCGTGCCGTTTTTCATCTGCATGCGCAGACCGCGCTCGTAATCCGCCGCCACGAGCAGAGGCATGCGCGCCAGACGCTGCATCTCGTTCGTCATCGCTGCAACTTCGTTGGGGCTGCCCTGCCTGACGATCACCCCGCCGACGCGGTTTTCAACGATATGCCGGCGCACTTCTGCAAAGCGTTCGCTCTCAAGATTCATAAACTCGCTTGAGGCGGCAACGACGACCAGTTGCGCGACGCGCTCGCGCAGAGAGAGCGAGCGCAGAGTCTTTTCAACCCATGCGGCCTCGTCTTTTGCGGAGGCTGGAGCAGAGTTTTGACGCGCCTCTCGTCCCGCGTTCTGCGCAACCGTCGTGCAGAGCAGCGACGTTGTCAAACAAAGGCTCAGCCATCCGCTCAAAAACCTTTTCATCTTCATAACAATTCCCGTTTCTCTCCGGCGCAGGAGTTTGCCCCGCATAACTTATTGTCGGGCCGCGCTCATATTTTTCTTACGCACGTCCGTCCGCAAATTGTAATCAACCTCAACTTCAAAAGTGCGCGGCCAGGGCAGACGAATCGTGAGGCTGCTCATCTGTTTGACGACGAGTTCTGTTCGTTTGTTGTCGCCGATGGGATGCGCGCGCGCCTCAAACCAATCACGGAAGATTTTTTGAGCGACTGTTGTTAGTTGTTCCGCAACCATCCGGTTGAGTTCTTGATAACGCTTCGCGTCCAGCTCTTCAACTTCGATCTTGAGTTGCTCGCGCGCATAGCGATTAACTGCGGGGCGAACAATCGTGTGATAACCGTAATCGCCGATGTATCGATGAAGCAGAAACCAAAGGTGCGCTTCGCGCGAACGCGTCAAGCGTTTCACATCGCCCGAAAGCTTGCGACGCGCAAAGACGTACATATTGGCCTGCGGCACGACCGTGCCGAGCGTATTGCCGGGCGTATTCCAGGATGCGTAACCGGCCAGACGGTCGAGCAATCCTTCGCGCCCCAACGCTTCGACGAGACGCTGATCCGACCCTCCCCAGTGATTGCGAAACAGCAGATCGGCGACCGCCACGCGCGCGCCCGCCTTCGCGTCTGCAATGAGACGCGCAAGAAAGTTTTTGAAATCCGCGTCGGTCTGTTCAGGCGCGTTGACATAGAGCGTATAGTCAAAAGGCTCGCCCTCTCGCGCCATCTTTGCGCCAGAGCCTGCAATCTGTCTCTCGACGCTCGTCTCGATTGTTTGATCCTCGTAAGTGCCGGTTGATTTGCGTCCACGCTCAGACGAAAAGATGACGCGCACGCGCGGCGCGAAATTGTGCCGACGCAAAACGGCGCGGCTGACAAGAACGCTTGAGCCTTCGTCCGCGCCGTTGTAGAGCTTGGCGCGTTCGTCCGTCAGCTTCAATTGATTGATGCGCTCGCGCAGGCGCGTCTGGTCGCGCCGGTGCAGACCGTAAGGGTGCGCGTCGTCCTGCAACAACAACAGTTCGTCAATCGCGCCCTCGCGCACCATGTCGAGCATGAGAAGATTGATCTCAAGGTTGCGCGCACGCGTCGCAAGATAGTCGTCAACCGCCCCTTTCGGCAGCTCGTCCGTTAACCGCATAAAAGCGGCTTTTAGTTTCTCATCCTGCTTAGCTTCCGACTCGTGTGCGAGCACCGACCAGCGCGCAAGCCTGTCGCGGTATGCGCGATTGGCAGCCGTCGCCGAGAGCGCAACGCGCTGCACGACGCTAAAGACGTAGATCGGAAGGCCCGGATTTTTGCGGCGCAGCTCTCTGATAATTTCAAGCCGTGCGCGCGCCTCTTCCACAGTGGCGGCAGGCGTGCGCGAAGTCATCAACCCGCCGTAAGCAATCATGTCGGCTGAAAGAACGATTGCGTCGATATGTTTGCCGTCAAGCTCGCGCAGCCACTGTGCAATTGCGCGGGGTTGTCCGCCCGTCGTAAACGCGCCGAGAGATGTGCGCGGAGGCATGAGAACTTCAACATCTCCGATGCGCCCGATCCACTGCGTAAACTGCGTGACGGCCGGGCGGTCGTCGATGGGGACAAGCGCGACGCGGCCCAAAGAGGTTTGCGCCGCAGGCTGCACGACGAACATAAAGAGCGTGAGCGCGACGGCCAAAAAGATCGTGTTCGCGGAAAGTCTCATGAAAAATTCTTGCCGCGAACAGTTAGTTCTTCGCAGCCGCGCCCGTGATGTCTATGCTCTCGCCGCCGCGCGCTCGTTCGGCTTCGCTTGCACGGACGGTGACGTTTGTCGTGGCGGGACAGCGCATGTCGGTCATGCGCGCCGGAGTCATCGCAAGCCTCTGCGCCGACGCGCCCTCGCCGCGAAAAAGAAACGTCTCTTGCCAGATTGCGCCCGTCGCGGTGGCGGCTGTCGGCTGCGCGGGCCTGCCTTCGTTGCCAAATTGGTCGATGGCGTTGACGCGTTTGAACTGTCGCAGGACGCGCGGTTGAAAACCGGCGGCGTCGAACTCGACCGAAAACGCGCGCGCAGGCTGCGGCGTTGCATCGGAGACGTAGAGCCGCAGCTTGCCCGGCGCTGTGACGACCACAGCCATTGCCACCGTGTCGCCCGGTTGCCAGTAGAACTCTTTTTTCGCGGGCGCGCTGTTCCATTTCTCATTACGCCAGAAGGGGCGGAAGGCATTGCGCGTCTTGCTGCGCTCGCCCTTCTCGTCAAGCGTAAATTCCCACGTCAGCCCCGCGTCGATCTCCTGTTCGCCCGCGCGCCCGCCCATGTAGATGGAAAAATTGTCGAGCGGCTGGCCGGTCTTTTCGTTGATACGCGCCGGGTCGGTCTTCGGCGTGGGGAGTTTGACGATGCCCCCGATGCCTGTCCAAACGTCGAAGCTTGAGACGGCTTTGCGATAAAAAGCGCCGGGGAAACATGGAATCTCTTTGTCGGGCGCAACCTCCTGACCCGGCACGAGAGGCTTTTGCGCGCTCGAAGATGCGGACGCGCCTGCGACGATCTTGACCGCTTCGCCGATGCGCAAATTAGCAAGCACCCACTTGCGCGCAGCGCCGTTTGCGCTCAGGACAAATGCGTCTTTGCCGACGCTCAAGGGGCCGGGGTCTGCCTGTTTTTTGAGATAGACCGCTTCGGCTCGGTCGCGCACTTCCGCGACCTTGTCGGCGACTATCAGCACGTCAACGCCCGCCGCGTTGGGCGGACTTTTTTGGTAGCGTTCCGGCGTGTAGAGGACGATTTGATCTGCGCGTCGCTCAACGTCCGTACCTGCGAGGGCAAACCTTGCTCCGCTTGCCGCGACGACTTCGCGCGCCTGAGCGCCTGAGCGCGGTGCAGCGATTGATAAGAACAGAGCTATTAAAAGAAGATGGGCAACGACGGACTTTCTCAAAAGCCTCTGTGTGCGCATAACAAATCAACTCCGTGCAATAAAAGTTATGGCCTGAAGGGTTACAGCCTGCTGCGTCCCTTGGTTGGAACTGCCAAAAATCAACGTAAAAACATCCACGCGCCGACGAGCAGCCCGCCGATGCAAACAAGCATCATCGGCAAAAGCGTCGCACGCGTAATCTCTTCGACGCGCACGCCCGTAAAGTTTGCCACCCACACGTTGTGCGTATTGGTCGGGTCGCAGACGTTCTGC
>CBDUCU010000439.1:0-3889 GCA_965365725.1 uncultured bacterium
ATCAGAAAGCCCTCCATAGGAACAGAAGCCTGCGCAAATTCGCGTATGGCGCGAAAGACCGTCGCTTCGTCGCGCGCTTTACTGAGCGTTTGTTCGAGCGATGCGACGTGCTCAAGCAAGGCTTCGTACTGTGTGATGGCCCGCCGATTTGCCACCGCCAACGCCTCTTCAGCCTGTTTGCGCCCCGTAATGTCCATCATCGAGCCGATCATGCGAACGGGACGGCCCTCTGCATCGCGCGCCGCATAACCCCGGTCGATGACGATGGCGTACGACCCGTCGCCGCGACGGAAGCGATACTCCTGAGACCAGTTTTGCAAACCCTCATCGACGACCATCTGGAGAATTTGCTCGACGCGCTCGGCATCATCCGGATGGACGAGCGCGCGCCACGCCTCAAAGCTTGGCTCAAGCTCGCCCGGCGTATAGCCAAACATCGCCCCGAACCCTTCGTTTTGCCAAAGCTCGCCGGTCAGCAGGTCCCAGTCCCAGATCGCATCGTTGGTGGCGCGAGCTGCGAGTTGAAAACGTTCCTCGCTCTTTTTCAGCGCTTCTTCGACGCGTCGGCGCTCGGTCACGTCGCGCGAGTTGATGATGCCGACCAGCCCGCCCTTTTCATCCGCATAACTTTTGCCGATTGACTCAAGCATGCACCACGAGCCGTCCTTGTGCCGGAAGCGATATTCGACCGGCACGGTCGTTTGATTCTTGCCGAGATATCTCCAAAACATCTGAAGCACTCTCGATGCGTCTTCATGGTGGATAAACTCAAAGGCGTTTTTGCCGAGCAACTCTTCAGGCTTGTAGCCGGTGACTCGTTCAAGCGAAGGGCTTTCGTAAAGAATAGTTCCGTTTTCATCAAGCAGCGAGATGATGTCGTTGCCGTTTTCAATCAGCGCGCGGAAATGTTCCTCGCTACGGCGGAGTGCGTCTTCAGCACGCCTGCGTTCAATTGCGAGCGCCGCCTGCGCGCCTGCGGCTTCGAGAAAATCGAGGTCGCGATCCGAATAGGCGCACTCGTCTTCGTAGTGCTGGACGACGAGCACGCCGACGATGCCTGTGGCCGTGCGGAGCGGCACACCCATCCAACAGGCGGTCGGCGTGCCGAGTTGTTTAAGTTCTCCTGCTTCAGCCAATGCTTGCGCGTCTTCTTCCGTGAGGCGAGCGGGTCGCCCGGTACGATAGACGTATGCAGTGCGCCCGTGATCCAGATAATAGGGCGCGGGCCATTCATCGTATTTGTCAACGAAGAACTTCGTGTTGAGCATTCCGGTCTCTTCGTCGAGCAGCGCGACGTAACAGTTCTCTGCATAGAGGATTTTACTGATGGAGCGATGAATGAGGGCGAGCGAATCCTCAAGGCTCGACGTGGCGCTCACGCCCTGAACGATCTCCGAGATGATGTAGCGCTCGCGTTCTGCGCGCAGCCGGGCCGTCACGTCTTTGACCAGTACGAGACGAGCAGGCTGGCCGTCAAAATCGAAATTGTTGGCCGTCACCTCAACGTCGATGACCGCGCCGTCTTTGCGGCGGTGTCTCCATGAAGAAGCACCGGGAAGCCCATTTGCCGAGTTGGCGAGGTCTTTGAGCAGCGCAGGGATCTCTTCTTCAGGACGGATGTCCCTAATCGTCATCGAGAGAAACTCTTCGCGTGTGTAACCGTAGTGGCTGACGGCAGCATCGTTGACATCGAGAAAGCGCAGCGTCTTTGTGTCATAGACCCAGACCGGCTGCGGGTTTCTCTCAAAGATCAAACGATAGTGTTCTTCGCTTCGTTTAAGCGCCTCCTGCATGCGTCTGCGCACGGTGATATCGGTCATCGACCCGATTGTGCCGACCGGCTGGCCCGTACCGTCGCGGTATGGAGTGGCGCGGACTTCGACCCAAAAAAGAGTTCCGTCCTTCTTCTTTAATTGAACCTCGTAAGATTCTGAAACTCCATGCATGCGCCCCGCCGTGCGCTGCTGTATCGAGGGCCAATGTTCGGGCGGGAGCAGTAATTCGTAACCCGGCCTGCCCTTCATCTCTTCGAGCGTATAGCCGGTCATCTCCGTGACGCGCGAATTGATCGAGATGACTCTGTCCTCAAAGTCTGTAATCAACAGGGCTTCGCCGAGGCTTTCGACCACAGTGCGAAAATGCGCCTCGGCGTGTCGCAAAGCCGACTCCATTCGGCTGCGCTCGGTCACGTCCGCCTGTGTGCCCCACGCGCGGCGTATTTGCCCGTCTTCAATAACGCCTATGAGGTTGTTTGTGAAGCGGCGCGTCTCGCCGCCGACGCTCTGCTCCTGAGTTTCGACCCCCGACAACTTGTAGCCGGAGCGAATAAAGGCGCGCAGATATTCGACGTTCTCCTCGCGTTCACGCGGGAGAAGTTCCACGAGTCGAGTTCCCGCTAGCTGTTCGGCGCGGTCGAGTCCATACATTCGCGCCATCTGATCGTTGCACTCGGCTAAATAGCCATCGCGGTAGAAACGCTCGATCTGTTCGTCCACGCTGCTGGCAATCGAAACAGGCTCGGCCATCTCAAAACGCCAGACGGCCTCGGAGATGCTGGCGACAAAGGCCCGATAGCGCTCCTCGGATTCTCGAAGCGCATCTGCCGAGCGGCGCGTCTCGTCCGCCGCATGCTCGGCCTTGAGACGCGCTCTGCGCTCGCGACGCACGAAGTAGAAGACCAACAGAATGAGCGCCACCCCGATGATGATTTCGAGCGGGATGCGTAGCTTTCCAAACCAGTCTTCGGTAATTTCAAAAGAGGTCAGCAGCAGACCGACCAACACAATTAGATAAGGGTAGCGCTCCCGTGTGCGCTCGATCTTTTTTTCCCTGAGTGGCTCTTTATTCATCCGCAGGTCTTTGGAGACATATCAAAGTGCGCGAAAGGTGGTGTGTTACACCCTTGACTGTTGCATATATCCGGGGCGTTACGCCCCAACGGCGACAGGGAGCTCAATGTTCCTCTCCCTTCGCTTTAGCAGCAGATCATGTGTCGTGCCAGAGTGGCAAAAAAGAGGCAAGAGCGTGGGGCTTATGCAGCGCGTGAGGCAGTGTTTGCGTTTGGTCGGGCCGCAAGTTGGTGGCGCTTAATCATGCGGTCGAGAGTTTTGCGGTCAACGTCGAGGACACGCGCCGCTTCGGATTTATTTCCGCCCGTGTGCGCCAGCACGCGCGCCACATATCGAGCCTCGACTTCGGCGAGCGTCGTCCATTCTTCGACGGCATGCAGAAGCGCTGACTCTTCGCTGGGTACGGCTGAGGCATCCGTGACAAAGCGGTAGTTGCGTATGCGGTCGGGTAAATCTTCGGGGCGAATCACGTCGCCGCCCAAAGCGACGGCGCGCACCACGGCGTTTTCAAGCTCGCGCACATTGCCGGGCCAAGAATATTGCTCGAGAAGATAGAGCGCTTCGGGCGAGAGAGCGGTCGTCGGATTGATGGCCCAAACCCTTTCGGCAAAGCTCTTGGCGAGAGGAAAAATGTCCTCTCGGCGCTCGCGTAGAGGCGGCAGATAGATTGTCACGGCGTTAAGGCGATAAAAAAGGTCTTGACGAAAACGGCCCGCTTCGACCTCTTTTTCCACGTCGCGGTTCGAGGCGGCGATGACGCGTACGTTTGTGCGCTGCGTCGCGTTTGACCCGACGCGACGAATCTCTCCCTCTTGCAGCGCGCGCAGAAGTTTTACCTGAAAAGCCGGCGTGGTTTCGGTGATTTCGTCAAGAAAGATCGTCCCGCCTTCGGCCTCCTCGAAGAGTCCGCGCCGGTCGCGGTCTGCTCCCGTAAAAGAGCCGCGCACGTGTCCGAACAGCTCAGATTCAATCAGCTCCGCAGGAATGGCCCCGCAATTGACCGCGACGAAAGGACGGCCCGATCGCTGGCTTCGGCGATG
>CBDUCU010000440.1:0-3867 GCA_965365725.1 uncultured bacterium
TCGTTGAGTGCGCCGCCTTCAGGCGCGCCTTCAAGCCCGGCGATGACGGTCGAGACCGAATGCATGCCTTCGTGATAGGCAACGGGGCCGTCTTTCGCGAGATCGTTGAGCCAGTAGCCGTGACCGTAGAGCGTAGGGTTGACGACGATCTTTTGCGGGCCGGCGGGCGTGTCAACGGTCTGCGTTGCCGGGACGGAGAAGGCATTGTCCAGACCGAGCAGTGAACGCAAAAGAGCGTCGGGACTTGACGTGTCGGGTTCTGCGCCGAGCACGCCGGGTGCATTCGGCATGTGCACGAGGCCGACGAGCGGGCGGTCGCTGTTCGGATAAGAGTTAGGAAAGTCGCCTTCGCCGACGCGACTGTGAACCGAATCGGCGCGGACGTGTATGTCGTCAACGTATTCGAGAAGATAGTTGATGAAGAAATACATGTTCACCGTGTCAAAGTGCTCGGAAGGCTCGGCCAGATCGTCCGTTTCATTCGGGTGCGCTTCGACGGGCGCGTTGTTTGTGCGGAAATGGAAAGTGCCTGCGGCGGCCTGCGCAAACGGCTGCTTCGACGCAAGCACGTTGCGCACGAGCGCGTGCTTGCCGCTCAGGATTCCATCGACGGCGGTTGCGTTTGTGCCGGGGTTGACGTTGCGCAGCGTGACGCGCTCCAGGCCTTTCGGCGCTCCGCCCACTAATTCAAGCTCGCCCGTGTCGTAATTCTTGATGGCGGGCGTGCTCGGATAAATGTCTGCGGTGTAGGGGAGCGGGTTTGACGACTGCGAGCGGACGAGATTTTCGCGGCTCAGAATCTCGCCCGTCTGCGCGTCAACCTGCGAGACGAAAAGACCGAACGGATTGCGCGAAAAAGTTATCACGTCCCAGGCGAGACGGTAGCCGTCAGCCGTCGGAAAAATGTTGAGGCGCGGCGCGCGGAGCACGGGCGCAATCTCTTGCGCGAGCTGATTGAGCGCGGGCGTGAAAATATGTTCGTAGCCCGAGGGAATCTGCACGGCGTATCGAGCGATGTCGGCTTCGGCGCGCGCGGCGGCGACGGCCGAGGTCAGCGCGGACGTGTCTGGCGCCGAGACGGAGCGAAACGTCGAACCCAACACCATTCGAATCTGTTTGTCGCGGTTCATAAAAAATCCGATGCCGCCGCCCGCAACATCCATGTCGCCCGCCCGTTGTTGAAAGCGCAAGAGATGACCACCCAGCGCCTCTTTGTGTTCGACGAGCTTGAGCGCGTCGGGGCCGACTCCGAAAAGAGTTGAGTTGTCGGCAACAAAAGAGCGCGCCGTCGCTTCGGGCGACTCTGTTGACGGCGCGGTGCGCAGACCCGAAATCACATCGGGCGAGCCAGCAAAATCGTTCCAGCGAACGCGCGCCTCGGGCGCGTTCGCTCTTGTTTTGAGCGCGTCGAGCGCGGCGAGTTGTTCGGGCGCGGCCTCCCGCGCGTTGGGCAATTTGTTGTCGAGATTGAAATCGATGTTGGGCACGCGTCGCGCCGTCATGCGCGATGTGATGTCCGCGCTTGAAGCGTTATGAGCAGTGCGTGCGGCGCGTGCGCGCGCAAAGTTGAAGGTCGAAGCGACGATGGCGAAGGCCAAAATGATAATGATAAAAGCGTTGGACGCTCTCTGACGGTGCATGGAGTGGTCTCCTCTGTGTGTTTCGGAAAAATAATCAGTGTTCGAGGCGGCGCTGATTGACGTGCCGGAGATTACCCATCCGACTTGAGGGAAACTTGAGGCCGCGCAGACTGCGACTTGAGCGGTTGAGAGAAAGGGTCTTAGCGGCATAAAAACTAACGGCAGAAGGAGTCGCCGTTAGTTTCCGCTAAACTCTCTTATTGTTGGGTTTAGCTCTGGCGGGTGCTTGCCTCAAGAGACTTTTTACCCGTCTCGAAAAGTCGCTCAAGTTCTTCTCAACCCATCTTTTCTATTCTCACTGTGGATGCGACAGCAACGTTGATTTCAGGCCCGGAAAAAGTCCCTTGCTGCCCGACTGAAAGACGAATAAGAGAGCCGAGCTGGCGCACAGATTCAAACCCACACATCAGGAGAATTAAAGGATGAGAAGGAACCAAATTGATTCGCAGCGCGTTCGCCGCAACGGTACAACCGTCCGTCGGCTTCTCTCCATCTGCGCGCTCGCACTCATACTCGCACTTGTCAACTCGATGTTTATCGGCCTTATCAAAGTTGAAGCGTCAGGCATCGCGCGCTCAGTCATTGTTGAGCTCAAGACCGAACCTGCCGCAGTTTGGAAAGCAAAGCTTGAGAAGTCAGGACAGAGCGTCTCAGACGAACAGCTTCAGCAGTATCGCAATTCGGTGACAGCCGAGCAGAACCAGTTTCTCGCCGAGCTTCAGTCGCGCGGCATCAACTACACAATCGAGGGCGTTGACCTTAAAGATTTCGCAGGTGATGCGGCTGGGCGAGCCGACTATCGTTTCAATCTGGTGATGAACGGCATCACGCTTCAGTTGCCGCCCGCCGCCATCCGCACGGTTGAAGCGATGCCGCAGGTCAAGCGAGTCGTCAACAACACGACGCTTCGCATCAATCTCAACAACAGCGTCAAATACATCAACGCTCCGGCGGTCTATGGTCAGGTGCAGGAGCTGACGCAGTTTGACAATCATCGTGAAGGCTTTGAAGGACAGGGCATGTACATCGCCGTGCTTGACACAGGGATCGAGTGGCAGCATCCGATGTTCGGCGGCGACCCAACCCCGCCGCGTCTCGGGACGATGCCGCCCGCAGCAGCCGCAAACTCGAATCAAAAGGTCGTCTATTACATGTCGTTTTCGGGCGGGCTGGTTGACGACTTCGGGCACGGCTCGGCTGCTTCGTCAAACGCGGCAGGCTATCTGGCGATGGCTCCCGGCGCAGACGGACTGCCCGGCACGGCAGACGACGTGCGCGTTCACGGCGTTGCGCCGCAAGCGAAATTGATGGGCTACAAAGTTTGCACCGGCACAGGCTCTTGCGACAGCGCCTCGACCATCCTCGGCATTGAAGATGCCGTCTCGCCGTATTCCGTGACAATGCAGCCCAAGCCCGTGGCGCACGTTATCAATCTTTCATTGGGCGGAGCGGGCGGCCCTGATGATGCGACGGCGGTTGCCGCTTCAAACGCCGCGCTTCTCGGCACAACGGTTGTTGCCTCGGCAGGCAATGAAGGGCCGGGCGAGGGCACTGTGGGAAGCCCTGCGGCTGGCCGACACGTTATCTCGGTTGCCGCGACGACGCATCCCGGCGCAGCCAATGCCAACTGGTCGGTTGACATGCTGCAAGCTTCAGCCGTTGCACAGAACCGCGTCGGCGCGGTCACGCCCGCGCGCAACCTGCCCGCGCAGAGCGGCTTCAATCGTCTGAAACTCTATCCGATGGCGGGCACGCCCGACCCGGCGGCAGGATCAATCGCGCAGCGTTACGTATTGGTCAATAACCCGACCGTCACCTATCCAGCTTCAGTCAGTGGACGCATCGCGCTGATCAAAGATTCGGGTCTGACTTCGGCCACCTTCTTCGACATGGCCGCCAACTCTGCGGCGGCAGGCGCGGTCGGCTGCATCCTGATTAGCGAAACGACGAACCCGACCGCCGTCAAGGGTCTGATCCCGTGCGCCATCGTCTCGCCCACAGACGGCGAGATTTTGGTTGACGCAATCTCTTCGACCGACAACGACGCGGTCGATCCCGCAAACGGCGCAATCTCAGAGCTGCCGATTCGCATCAACCCGTATCTCGACAATGAGTTCTACGGAACAACCACTGCATTTAGCTCGCGCGGCCCCGTGCAGGGTCTCGGCCAGATCAAGCCCGACGTGACCGCGCCCGGCATCAACGTCTTGAGCGCAACGGTTCGCGT
>CBDUCU010000441.1:0-3866 GCA_965365725.1 uncultured bacterium
CGTGCTTTAAAACAAGGTCGGACAAAAATCCTTCTGCCACGTCTGTATCGTTGATCTCTTCGGGCGCAGGCGGCCCCATGCTCTCCATCTCAAGCCGCGTCAGCATCGTCGTATGAGTCATTTCAATTTGTCCTCTGTTCGTTTTTCAGTTGTCCGTTGTTGGTTGCATTGTCCTTCTGCTTGAGGCGTTCATTGTCGGCAGCAAGTCAACCGACAAAAAATAATGGACAACTGACCGCTGACAACTGACATATTTTCTTACTGCCCGCCTGCTGCAACCATCTCGCCTCGTTCGATGACTTCGAGAGCCTGACGTGCCGTTTGTGCATCGCTTGCGCGGCCCGTGCGTCCGTAGAGGTCTGCGAGACGGCGTACGACACCAGCCGAGTTGGGCTGCAAGCGTCTAGCTTTTTCGAGATGCTCGATTGCCGCTTCGTCGCGCCCGTTGCGCTCAAGCAGCGCTGCCACGTTGAGGCGTGCATTAAAGTCGCCGCCTGCGCGCGAAAAGGTTTTATATGCGTCGTCGTATTTGCCGAGACGCGTCTGCGCGAGCGCCAGATTGTTGAGGATTCGCGCATCGGCGGGCGCGCGTTTGGCTGCGCGTTTGAGTTTGTCAACGGCCGCGCGATAGTTGCCGCTCAAATAAAGCGAATAGCCGAGATTGTTAAGAGCCTGTGGGTCGTCCGATTCGATGTCTGCGACGCGCTTAAACTCTTCGCGTGCGCGTTCATGCAGGCCTCTGCGTTCGTATGCGACGGCCAACAGGCTTCGCGCCTGCGTGAGCTTAGGGTCGAGCGAAGCGGCGCGCGAAAGCTCCGTGACGGCTGCGCCTAAATCTCCGTTATCGAGGTGCGCGCGACCGCGTTCGAGATGCTCCTGCGCGCTGCCGCTCTGCAACGTATTGTCGCGCTGTTTGTCTCTGTCGTATTCGACGCGCTCTACGCCTGCGCTCTCGAACCTTTGCGCGTCTTGATCGGTCGTGCGTTCGATTTTCTTTCCGTCGTCGCCTGCGCCGAACACTTTCGCCACAGCCTTGAAAGGAGCTTTGAAAAATCTTCCCCAACGACTTCCCTTCTTCTTCGGCTGCTCCGTCTCAATCCCAATTGCGCCGCCGTCGGTCGCGGCGACGACGTTGGCAGCCGTGTCGCCTTCCATCTCGTCGCCTTCGGCGCTCCACAGTGCGGTAAAGCCGATGGTGATAAAGAGTGCGAGAAAGACTGCGATGATTGTTCTTGCGCGCATTTGTTTTTCAGACCTCCACTTACATCTTTGCAAACGTGTCGATGAGGTTGAGGGCAGCCGGGCCGAGGATGATGATAAAGAGCGTGGGAAAGAGAAAGAATGCGAGCGGGAAAAGAAGCTTGACCGCAGCTTTTTGCGCGGCCTGCTCGGCGCGCTGACGGCGCTTTGTCCGCAACGAGTCGGCATAGACGCGCACGGCCTTGGCGATTGAAGTGCCGAAGCGGTCGGCTTGAATAAGCATCGCACAGAGGCTTCGCAAATCTTCTACGCCCGTGCGCTCCGCCAAATTTCTCAAGGCCTCGTCGCGCTCGCGCCCGACGCGAATCTCAAGATTCGTCAGTTGAAACTCATCGCTGATGTCGCGGTGCACGTCCTTTAGCTCATCGCCGACGCGGACGATGGCCGCGTTTAATCCGAGCCCTGCTTCGATAGAAACGACCATCAAATCGAGTGCATCTGCTAAGCCCCAACGCACGCGCAATTGACGATTCCTGACCGCCCTCGTCAACAGATAGCGCGGCAACACAAAGCCGATGATGAAGGCCGAGAGAATCCAGAGCAGAGCGTTTTGCAGCGGTCTTCCCAGCATGGCGCATCCGAGCGCAACAAATGCCGGAAACATAACCATCGAAGATAGATGCAACGCGCGGAAAACAACGGTCGCGTTCGGAGCGCGATAACCGGCCTGCATCAGTTTCTTCTGAAGCTTTTTGACCTCGGCAGCCGAGGGCGGCGCAAATTTGTGTAAAGGCCGCGCCATCTTCTCGGCAATCGACGAGACGGGCGAGTCTTCAAGAATGAGCGGCGCTGAAGCGGCGGCGCCACCAAAACCGCCTTCGCCCATTCGACGCAGACGCTCTGTCGCCGCGCTCTGAGGTCGAAACACAATCCAGTAAAGCGCCATCACGCCCAGCGTGACGCAAACGAAGATGGAGATGGTGATGATTAGCATAGTGATGAGTGTTGAGTGATGAGTGTTGAGTGATAAGTGATTTTCTAATCACTTCTTACTCATCACCGTCGTCAAATCTTGATATTCAAAATCTTCCGAATTACGAGCATGCCCATCAGCTGCATGCCGAGCGCGGCGAACAGGAGATTGTGACCGCGCGGATCTTTCCAGAGCACGCCCATGTACTCCGGATTGAGATAGGTGACGACCGTTGCGACAAAGACCGGCAGCGCGCAGAGAATCCATGCAGACATGCGCGAAGAGGTGGTCAAAGTCTTTAAGTCTTCCATGATGCGGAAGCGCTCGCGGATGGTGTGCGAGACTTTCTCTAAAATCTCCGCGAGATTTCCGCCCGTCTCGCGTTGAATGAGAATGGCCGTGACGCACAGACGCAGGTCGAGAAGCGGGACGCGCTCGGTCATGTTCTCGAGCGCGAGCTTGAGCGACAGGCCGAGGTTCTGCTCTTCATACGTCTTGCGAAATTCTCCGGCGATGGGGTCGGGCATCTCTGCCGCAATCATGTTGAGCGATTCGGCAAAAGCATGTCCGGCTGAGAGAGCGCGCGCCATCAACTCGAGCGCGTCGGGGAGTTGAGAGAGGAATGCATTGAGCCGTTTTCTGCGTTTGAAAACGACGTGCAGCCAGGGGGTCACGCCCGCCGCCAGCGAGCAACTGATAATCACGATCCAATTGAGCGCAAGCGTCGAAGCCGCCAACCCTGCAATCATCATCGCCATCAGCGAAAACATGACAAGGCGCGTCACTGTGATTTGCAGATCGGCCTGTTCTATCAGACGCTTGACCTTGGTCGCAGCCTGCACGCGGACGAGCGCGCGGTCGAGCCAGGGGATTTCACTCATCAACTCTTCGCGCGCAAGCCTGATCTCCTCGTCGTTCGTATGCGTCGAGTAAAGCAACGTCTCGGCCAGACGTTTTTGCAAACGCTGGCGGCGCGCATCCGAGCCTCGCGTCGCCAAAAAGTATGCGGCGAAGACCGTAAACAAACAGAAGAGAAAGACGAAAAAGGGGATCATGGTTTTTGAGCTTTTAGCTATTAGCTGTTAGCTATTAGCTTTTTCCTCTTTGTTGAGAATCGTATTTTCCATTCCAACACCATCAGGCGAAACGGTTTGGCTGAAAGCTAACAGCTAATAGCTTAGAGCTATTCTTCAAAGAAAATTCTTGGCAGTTGCATGCCGTACTGTTTGAGCCGTTCGGCAAAGCGCGGGCGCACGCCTGTTGCACGGAAGCGACCGATGACGTTGCCTTCCTTGTCCAGCCCTGTGCGCTCGTAATGGAAGATTTCCTGCATCGTGATGGTGTCGCCTTCCATTCCGGTAATTTCAGAGATTGAGGTGATGCGACGCGTGCCGTCGGAAAGACGAGTGGCTTGAATGACGAGGTCGAGCGCGGACGCGACCTGTTGGCGCATGGCTTTCTCCGAGAGCTTCATGCCCGTCATTTGAATCATCGTCTCAAGCCGTGAGAGCGCGTCGCGCGGCGTGTTGGCGTGGATGGTCGTCAAGCTGCCCTCATGGCCTGTGTTCATGGCCTGAAGCATGTCGATGGCTTCGCCGCCGCGCACCTCGCCGATGACGATGCGGTCTGGACGCATGCGCAGAGCGTTTTTTACGAGGTCGCGCTGTGTGACTTCGCCGCGACCTTCGATGTT
>CBDUCU010000442.1:0-3861 GCA_965365725.1 uncultured bacterium
GTCAAGCATTGATTGAAGCGAAAGTTTTTCGCGGCGTGTTTGATCTTGCCGCCTTCGATGTACCAAACGCCGTCGCGCGTCAGACCCGTCAGAGCAGCGCGTCGCGGGTCAGTCCCGCGTATGTACCAGAAACGGCTGACGAGAAGGCCGCGCTCGGTCGTGCGAATCATCTCTTCGACGCTTGTGGGCGCAGAACTGGATTCGATGATCGTGTTGACCGGGCCGGGCGTTGGCTTCTGGTTCTTCTGCTGCGCCCAGAAACGCGAATAGACGAGAGTTTCGAGCACGCCGTTTTTGACGATATAGACTTTTTCGGCAGGGATGCCCGCTTGCGCTGCTTGAGAGCCGGGCAGTTCGACGTTCCAGGGGTCGCTGTAGACGTTGATGCGCTCGTCAAAGATCTTTTCGCCGCGACGCGTCTTTCCGCCCATCGCTGAAAAGGGGCTGCGGCCTTCTTCGGCGCTGCGCGCGTCAAAACCGAAACCGAAATTGCTCAACAGGTCTGCGACGGCCTGCGGCTCAAGGATGACCGTGTATGCGCCCGGCTCAAGAGCGCGCGCGTCGCGTCCTTCGAGCGCGCGACGAATCGACTCGCGCGCGATTCGCATCGGGTCAAGACGGTTGACATCAAAGTGCGTGCGCAGGAAATAACCTGACGATGCACCGTCCTCTGTGCGCGTCGTCATCGAGAGAGAGACGTTCGAGGTGCGCTCAAAAAAGAAGTTGCCGTTTTTCGTTGCGCTTGCTCCCGCCGAAGCGCGCGCCTGATGAAACCCTGCGCCGACAACGCGCGCACGCTCGCACTCGGCAAGAATGTCTGCGATTGTTTTTGCGCGCGCGGGGACGGAGATGTTGGCCGTCGCTTCGGCAAATCCGCCTGTCGCTTTATAGTTTTGCGCGCCCAGAGACGGCAGATACTCGCGGTCGACGGGCGATATGCGCGCCAGTGCTTCGGCCTCTTCGACCGCCGCGCGCAGAGCGGCTTCATCGGTGCTGTTGGTCGAGGACGCGCCGCGTTTTTTGCCGCCCGCGCCGTCGATCCAGACCGTGACCGAAGCCTGCATGTTGTCGCGTCGCCCGCTCGTCAAAAACGAGTTGGCCGCAAAACGCAGATGCGAAAATGTCTCACTGCCAACCGAGACGGTCGCATCGTCGGCCTTGACGAACGAGAGCATCTTGTCGGTGATTGCGCGAGCTTCCTTTTCTGTGAGCAGCATCTTCTTTTCCTTGATTCATTGTCGGTTGTCAGTTGTTTTCATCCCGCATGCTCGATGCTTTCCAATAGAGCGGCGAGTTATCAAATACGAACAACTGACGACGGACAGCTTTTATGACCGCCGCGTGTTGAGCACATTGATTCCGCGAAAGCGTGCGGGCGGGCAGCCGTGCGAGACGGCGTTTGATTGACCGGGTTCGCCCTTGCCGTCGTTAAAGCTGCCGCCGAGTTGATAGGTCTGCCCGCCGCCAAGCCCGTCGAGCGCGTTCCAGAAATCGGTCGTGCGCGATTGATATGCAACGTCGCGGAGCATCCCCACGATCTTTCCGTTCTTCAACTCCCAGAAGGTCTGCCCGCCGAATTGAAAATTGTAACGCTGCTGGTCGATTGAATAACTTCCGTCGCCGTAGATCAAAATTCCGCGCTCGACTCCGCCAATCAAATCATCGAGCGAGACATTCTCTTTTGCGGCTTCGAGCGACACGTTCGGCATGCGCGGGAACGGGACGCTGCCCCATGAATCCGCGTGGAGGCAGCCGTAAGATTTTGTGCGTCCGATGAGCGGCGCAAGGTCACGCGTCGTCTGCCAATCGACGAACACGCCGTCTTTAACGAGATGCCAGCTTTGACCGGGCACGCCTTCGTCGTCATAACCGACTGTGGCAAGCCCTCCGCGTTGCGTGCGGTCGGCGACAAAGTTGACCATCTTTGAGCCGAATTGAAGCTTGCCCGTTTTGTCGGGCGTGAGAAAACTCGTCCCTGCATAGTTTGCTTCCCACCAGAGAGCGCGGTCGAGTTCGGTCGGATGCCCGACCGATTCGTGAATCGTCAGCCACAAATGCGAAGGATGCAGGACGAGGTCATACTTTCCCGGCTCAATCGATTTTGCGCGGAGCTTTTCGACCGCTTCCGCGCCCGCCTGTTCGGCTTCTGTCAGCCAGGGGTATTTTTGCAGATACTCGTAACCCAAACCTTGCGGCCCGCCGAATGATGCGCGGTTGACGAAATCGCCCGTGTCGCGGTTGACGGCTGTGACGTTGAAGTTTGGAAAGCTGCGGATGATGTATTGCTCGACGCGCGAACCGTCTGAAGTGGCGAGATATTTCTGCTCATTGACAAAAAGCAGGCCCGAATTGACGAAGCCCACGCCCTTTGTCTTCATCGCCGTCTCGTTCAGACGCAAGAGAAACTGAATCTTCTCGTCGAGCGGAACATCGAAGGGGTCACGCTCAAAAGAGCTTTTCCAATTCGCCGTAACCTTCGGCGCGGGAACAAGACGGACGGGCTTGCGTTGGTGCGCGCTGTTCGCCTTAGCAATCTCGACGGCCTGCGCCGTCACGCGTCGCACTTCCGCGTCTGTCACCTCGCGGCTCGACGCAAACCCCCAAGTGCCTTTATGAAGAACGCGCACGCCAAAGCCGAAGCTCTGCGAGCGCGACACGTTCTGCACCTGCTGCTCGCGCGTAAAAACCGACTCGAAGCGATAGCGATTGATGCGTATGTCGGCGTAGGAAGCGCCGAGCCGTTTGGCGGTTGAGAGCGCGGCATCGGCAAGCTTCCCCTTGTCAACCAGTGCATCGGCAATGGCTTCGGATTCAAAGACCCATGCGGGGAGCGTGAGCGCGCCAAAAGTCAGGCTGGCCGTTTTCAGAAAATCGCGTCGAGATGTCATGGCAAGAAACCCTTCTCGCTCGCACCACAATGGATGCGCGCCGACCAAATTGTGTTTCTGAGATTTGATGGAAGCTCGCTTCTTTCGAGAGAGTGCAACTCTAATACAGGCTTACGAAAAGTCAAGACTGTTTTCTAACGAGCTTGAGCCTTCTGTATATCCTCGCGTATGAAGCTAATCAATTCTTTGATTTGCGATTCATCCATACTGTGACGGAAGGCTGGCATGTTGCGGTTTCCGCGTGAGATTGCGTCGAAGAGTTGCGCGTCCGTGTAGTCTTTGACGCGCTGTTCTGAAAGGTCGGGGACGCGTTGCGGGCCGAGCATACGGCCTCGTCCGTCTGCGCCGTGACAGCCCGCGCAGTTGCGCCGAAACGTCTCGCGTGCCTGCTCGCCGTCTCTGGTTGAATTGAGTGAACAGGCCGCGCCGATAAGGATGAATGCCTGTGCAGCGAAAAGAGCGGCCATCTTTAGACGACCTGCGAATTTAGTTCTCCCCTTCTGCTCGATCATGTAATGCGCCGCATCCGTGTCTGTTTGCGGAGTTCTATCTTCTGGCATCGCGCCTGATGAACGGCTCGGCAACCTCTTCCGAAGTAATGTCTGCATAGAGGCGCGGGCGGCGATAGGCATTGCCCCACGTTTCTCTTTGGCGATAAGCGCGAATCGCTTCGAGGTTGAAAGGCGCAAGATAGATGCCTTCGTGCTCGCCAGCTTCGACAATCAGCGTGTCGCGCGGCTCGCCGTCCTCTTCTCCATCGACGGGCGGGCTGAAGGCGACGGCATCAAAAGCGCAGGAGTGACCGTTGTTTTGCGGCGCGGCGTAGTTGGTCATGGCAACGCCGACCATGTTTTCAAAGGCGCGCGCGCGAAACTGTCCGACGCGCAGAGGGTCGAGCGTACACGCGTTCGGCGTGAGGATGATTTCCGCACCTTTGAGCATCAACACGCGCGCGCTTTCGGGAAACTCCCGG
>CBDUCU010000443.1:0-3837 GCA_965365725.1 uncultured bacterium
GGCAGACAGTCATCGTCCTGCCGCCGAAGCGCAGGCTTCGACCGGACAAGCCTCTGCCGCGCCGATGAGTCCTGCCGCCGCCACCGCTTCGCCCGCCGCCGGAGCAGAAACGGTCTCCGATCTTGCGCCCGAAGCATCGACCGAGCTTACGCCCGGTGCACCAAAGGACGAGCGAAAACAGTCCTGAGCGATAAAGACAAAAGACAAAGGCGACACAACGTCTTTGTCAGTCAAAAAAAATTGAAGCGCGCGGCTCAGCCTGAGCCGCGCGCTTCTCGTCGTCGATGCGTTCTCTCAATTTATTCTTCGCGCACCGTTAATCCTTCGTGCGCAAACTTCCATTTGAGAACCTGCGCGCCCTCCTCTTCGGACAATGCACGCTCTACGCTTGCGCGCGCGTCCTCAGCACAAAGAAATGCGATGCAGCCGCCGCCGCCTGCGCCGCAGACCTTTGCCGCTTCAGCTCCGTTTTTGAGAGCTTTCTCGACAAGCGATTCCATCTGCGGGGTCGTGATGTTTGGTGCCAGACGTTTGCGATTCGGATAAGCGGCGCGCATCACATCGGCGACTCTTTTCCAATCGTTGTCCGCGAGAGCTTCGCGCATCCCCGAAGCCGCATCGCGGATGCCGTCGAAGAGTTGGAAGATGGTCGGGTCGCCGTCGATGTGGCTTTTGAACATCTCCCAATTGTTGATGCCTGACAAGCGCGGCTCGCCCGTGTAGCAGATAACGAGGCGGCGCTCGAACTCGTCAGCGTCAACTTTCAATCCTTCGCGGCGGATGCCGTCGGCGCGAAAGTGGATGGCGCTTGCGCCGCCGTAGAACGCGCCGTAATAATCCTGAAAACCGGCAGGCACACGGATAACGGTCGTCTCCACATTGGCCGCAATCATGATGAACTTTTCCTGCGGATAGCGGTCGCCCACCAGACGATTGAGCGCGCCGATGCAGGCAATGGCGAGCGCGGACGACCCGCCGAGGCCCGCGCCAGCCGGAGCCAAGCCTTCCGCAATCAGATGAAAACCGCGCTCGGGTTTGAAAAAGTGGACGAGCTTTGAGATCAGCTCCAGACGCTCTTCGCGGACGAGATTTTCCACGTCGGCCAGATGCGTCTCAAAGACGACTTGGCGGTCGCGCGATTCCAGAATGATGCGCTCATCGTCGCGCGTCTCAATGCGGCAGCGCGCAGAGAGAGAGGTCGCAAAGTTGACCGTCGTCGCGCCCGGATGAAAAAGATAAAGAGGCCAGATGTCGATAGTGCCTCCGGCCAGGTCAACACGCGTCGGTGCAGTCGATTCGATAATCATAACTAAGGGTGATGAGTGATGAGGGATGAGCGATAAGTGATGAGAAGGTGGTCAGGAATCAGAACCCAGTAGTCAGAATGAAGAACATGTCTTTCGCTTTTATTCTGGCTCCTGACTTCAGAATTCTGTCTTCCTCTTGCTTGTCACTTATCACTCATCCCTTACAACCGTCTTGGTCTCCTTCTTTGCGGGTTCCTTGCGGCGCGAGAGCGTCGTCGGAAGGTGTTCCTGAATCTCTTCTTTGATCTCGTGAATCTTTTCTTCGGCGGCCTGTTCAAGTCGCTGAATGGTTTCGGGGTCAGCCTCTTCAACCTTCTTCGAGAGCCAGAAACGCTCGGCCAGGTAAAAGCCGACGACGAAGACCGCGACGAGAATCAGGAGAACGATGCCGAGCCGATGAAAATCGCCGAGCAGATTATAGACGGCGCTGTGAAAAAAATAGCCCGCGCCTGCCAAACTTAACACCCACACAAAACAGCTCGCAAACGAGAGCAGCAGAAAGCGCGTGTAAGACATCCGGCCCATGCCGTAGAAGATGCAGGCCGCCCAGCGCAATCCGTAAGTGTATTTTGAGATGAAGATCGAAAGCGGGCCGAAGGTCTCGATAAGTCGTTCGAGACGCGGGCGCGCCGCGCGATAGAAACGATATGTCCGCACGCCTGAGCGCGCGCCGCGTCCGAGCAGGTACGCAACGTTGTCGCTGACTACGCCGCCGAGCGTGCCTGCCATGAGCACCATCGCAAAACTATACTCGCCGAATGCCTGCCCGTGCGCGAGCACGCCCGCCAACAGCAGCGTGATGTCTCCCTCAATCATCGTGAGAAAGAAGATGGCCCAAGGCCCAAATCTTCCCACCAGCTCGTTAAAAAAATTGAGGTCCATAGAAACAGAGTGATGAGCGAAGAGTGATGAGTGATGAGTAAATCAACTGCGGTTAACTCTCCACTCTTCGCTCACTACTCGTCACTTCTTGTCGGTTTGACGACCAGTACGGGACAGTGTGCGTGTCGGACGACCGATTCAGCCGTCGACCCGAAGATGATGCGGCCCAATCCAGTGCGTCCATGTGACGAGATGACGATCAGGTCAGCCCCGTGCTCGCGCGCCGCGCGGACTATTTCAGACGCAGCCTCGCCGTGCGCAATCACCTCTTCAACTTCAAGCCCCTCGCAATCCTTACAGCCAGCAATTTTCGGTAGTTCTTCGGCAGCCGAATTTTCCAGACGCTCGCTGATGTCGGGAAGCGGTAGAGGCTCTGCGACCGGCGTCCACCCAACCGCCGGCACGACCGGCTCGACAACGTGCAGACAGACGAGTCGCGCGCCCATCTGCCTGGCAAGCTGCGTGGCGACGGGGACGGCATGCTCGGCACATTCGCTAAAATCGGTCGGCAGCAGGATAGTGCGAATTTGCATGACAGCTAAAGAGGTTAGAGATTAGAAATTAGAGGTTATAAAAGGTTTATGAATTCGCTTAACCTCTCGCCTCCGACCTCCATCTTTCCGCCGCATTCTACACGCAAGGCGAGTTGTTTGACAGCCCCCGCGCCTTTCGCTACCATTCGCCGCAAGTTTGCCCGACCGAAAACTTAAAGCGTCTTCCGTTTTGACACCAAAAGGCTTCGACCAAAAAACGAAATGAGCAGCGCCCCCGTATCTGAAAAAAACTACATCGGTGTTGAAGTGTCGGGCGCAGCGCTGCGCGCGGCGCTGGTCTCGCCCGCAGGCGCAGTAATCGAACGGCGCGAATCGACTTTGGAGCGCGAAGCGCTGCGCGAGCAGATCGCGCGCGCCGTCGCGGAGCTGCGCGATTCTGCGGGCGGAGCGAGCGTAGCGGCTGTCGGTGTCGGTCTTCCCGGTCTCGTCAATCCTCAGAGCGGACATGTCATCTTCTCGACCGACTTTCCAACGCTCTCACGCGGCGAGCTGGACGCAGAGCTTGAGCGCGCCACAGGGCTGACCATCCATCTTGAGAACGACGCAAATGCTGCCGCCTACGGTGAATACATCGCGGGCGCAGGACGCGGCAGCCGGCATCTGTTCTACATCACCATCGGCGACGGCATCGGCGGAGCATTTCTCTTTGACGGCAAAATCTGGCGCGGCGCATCGGGGTTTGCGGGCGAGTTCGGCCATATCACCATCGATCCCGAAGGAATCGAATGCGCCTGCGGCAACACGGGCTGCCTTGAAACCGTCGCTTCCGCGCCCAACATCGTCCGCCGCACGCACGAGCGACTCTTCCGCGACGGCACTTCTTCGCTCTCACGCCTCGCCCTAAACCGCGAGTTCACCGCTTCAGACATCGCACACGAAGCGACAAACGGCGATGATTTCGCACGCCTCATGATCGAGCGGACGGGCCGCTATATCGGCACAGGTATCGCTGCCGTCATCAATCTTCTCAACGTCGAGCGCATCGTCCTTGGCGGCGGCGTAATGGAAGCCAAAGACCTCATCCTCGATTCAATCATCCGCGAAGCCGGTCGGCGCTCATTCCAACCCTGCTTCGAGGCCACACAAATCGTCGC
>CBDUCU010000444.1:0-3826 GCA_965365725.1 uncultured bacterium
GGATCATTGAGCGCTCGTCGTCAAACATAAACTCGGCGAGCGCGCGTGCGGTTTCGGTCTTGCCGACTCCGGTCGGGCCCAGGAAGATAAACGAGCCGATGGGACGGTTCGGGTCTTGAAGTCCGGCGCGCGCTCTTCGGACCGCGTTGGCGACCGCCGTCAATGCTTCGTCCTGTCCGATGACGCGCTCGGAGAGACGGTCTTCCATCGTGACGAGCTTCTGCATCTCGCCTTCGAGCATCTTCGAGACGGGAACGCCCGTCCACTTGGCGACGACCTGCGCCACGTCCTCTTCGTCAACCTCTTCCTTGAGAAAGACTCCTTCGGATTGCGCATCTTTGAGCTTCGATTGATCCGCGTCGAGCTGCTGTTGAAGCTCGACAAGACGACCATAGCGAAGCTCGGCGACCTTGTTGTAGTCGCCCGCGCGCTCGTATTGCTCGGCCTGAATCTTGACCTGCTCAACCTCTTCCTTGGTCTTGCGGATACGCTCGATGATCTCTTTTTCAGCCTGCCATTTGGCCTTCATCGCGGAAGATCGCTCCTTGAGGTCTGCGACCCGTTGCTCAATCTCCGCGAGACGCGCCTTTGAGCGTTCGTCGGTTTCGCGCGTCAGCGCCTGGCGTTCAATCTCAAGCTGCATGATCTCGCGCTCAAGCTGGTCGATCTCAACGGGCAGCGAATCGATCTCGATGCGCAGGCGCGAGGCGGATTCGTCAATTAAGTCGATGGCTTTGTCTGGAAGAAAACGATCCGTGATGTATCGGTTCGAGAGCGTCGCGGCGGCGACGATGGCCGAGTCCTTGATACGCACGCCGTGATGGACTTCGTAGCGCTCTTTCAAGCCGCGCAGGATGGCGATTGTGTCTTCGACGGTTGGTTCGCCGACGACGACGGGTTGGAAACGACGCTCGAGCGCAGCATCCTTCTCGATATATTTTTTGTACTCGTTAAGCGTTGTCGCGCCGACGCAGCGCAACTCGCCGCGCGCCAGCGCAGGCTTCAACATATTCGACGCGTCAATCGCGCCCTCTGCCGCGCCCGCGCCAACCAAAGTGTGCAGCTCGTCGATAAAAAGCACGATCTGCCCCTGCGAATTTTCTATCTCTTTGAGAACCGCTTTCAAACGATCTTCAAACTCGCCGCGATACTTTGCGCCAGCGAGCATCGAGCCGAGATCGAGGCCAACTAGCCGTTTGTTGCGCAGAGTCTCGGGCACATCGCCGGAGACGATTCTTTGCGCGAGTCCTTCGACAATCGCCGTTTTACCAACGCCGGGTTCACCTATGAGCACGGGATTGTTTTTTGTGCGGCGCGAGAGGACTTGAACGGTGCGGCGGATTTCGTCGTCGCGTCCGATGACGGGGTCGAGCTTGCCTTGACGCGCAAGCTCGGTCAAATCTTTGGCGTATTTCGAGAGAGCCTGATAGTTCGATTCCGCATTCTGGTCGGTGACGCGTGCACCGCCGCGCATCTGCTCGATGACTTTTGCGAGGTCTGCGCGGTTGACTCCGTGTTGACGAAGAATGCGCCCGGCGGTTCCGTCCTTTTCATCTGCAACGGCAAGCAGAAGATGCTCGGTCGAAATGTATTCATCCTTCATCGCCTCGGCCTGTTTTTGCGAAGCGGTAAAGAGTTGACTGAGACGCGGGCTGAAATACTGTTGCCCGCCCTGCACTTTGGGGAAGCGCGCGACGGCTGCGGCCAAATCATTGACGACAACCTGCACGTTCGCACCGAGCTTTCCAAGCACAGGACGCACGATGCCTTCAGGCTGTTCAAGCATCGCCAGCAGGAGATGCTCAGGCTCGACCTGTTGATTCTGATTCTTCTCCGCGACCTCGATGGCCGATTGGATTGCCTCTTGGCCGCGCAATGTATAGCGGTCTAAACGCATAAAAATGTCCGTCGTCAGTTGTCCGTCGTCAGTTGCGTGTGTCTTTCAATTCATGCTTCGTCGATGGCGACGATATATGCAAGCGAAGACAACGGAGAACTGACGACGGACAACTGACAGTTTAATTTAGCGGCTGCCAGCCGCCTTCTTGTTCTTCGTTTCGGTTGTCTCGGCGGTCGCTTCGATGGTGCGCGGTGCTGTTGCGTGGTCGCCCGCGATTTCGATGCGGCGTGCCTTGACCTCTTCACGTTTGGCGAGCGTGACGCGGAGCACGCCGTTTTTGTATTCGGCGGTCGCGTTCTCGCTCGAGACGGTTTGCGGAAGCGTGAAGGAGCGCGTAAACGAGCCGTAAGCGCGCTCGACGCGGTGGTAGTTATCAGCTTCGTCCTTCTTCTCAAAACGCCGCTCGCCGCGAAGCGTAAGAACGTTGTTCTCGATCGTCAGCTCAAAGTCCTCGCGGTTCATGCCGGGCAGCTCGGCTTCGAGCACGATCTGATCCTTGTTTTCGTAGATGTCAACGTTGGGCATCCACGCTCCGCGTGCGATGCCTTCGTCGGCAAACGAGCGCGGAAGATTGGCAGAGAAGAGTCGGTTGACTTCATCCTGCAAGCTGCGAAGATCACGGAATGGGTCGTAACGTGTGATGCTCATGATTGAAACCTCCTCACAGTAAAAAATCCGGGTAATTTTGCGCCCGAGCCTTCCGGCAAGCAGTAGATTTATTGACCGCCAGAGGCTGAGCGCGAAAGAATAATAAAGGTTGAGTCTACTCTTGTCAAGTCTCTGCTGCGATGACTCGTCGAGGCAAATCTTTCAGCGGCATCAATTCGGGAAAAAGGTTAATTCAGATAATTATTGTTTACAAAATGCGACCTACCTTGTATAATCGACGGCAAATTCCGGGAATAGCATGATTATGATTGATGAGAAAGATGCAAAGATTTTAGATATTCTTCAGCAGGACGGGCGCGCGACAAATGTCGAGATGTCAAAGGCAGTTGAGCTGACACCATCCGCCACGCTTGAACGCGTGCGAAAACTTGAGGAGCGCGGGTTGATAAAGGGTTATACGGCGCTGCTCGACCCGCATGCGCTCGACCTCGGGCTTGTGGCCTTTATATTTGTGCGTGTGGATGAAAGAGACGATGTAACGATTCACGCGGAGAAGACGGCCGAACAGTTGGCGGCGCTTCCCGCCGTGCAGGAGCTTCACCACCTCGCAGGCGAAGACTGTTTTCTAGTCAAAGTGCGCGCGCGCGATACTGACGATCTGTATCGCATCCTGCGCGATGAGTTGGGACAGTTCAAGGCGATACGCAGTACGCGCACGTCAATCGTTTTGAAGACGGTCAAAGAGTCTTCGCGTCTGCACGTGAACAGTAAAAGCAGGGGGTGAGTGATGACGAGCAGAGAGAGGTTGGCGGCTTACGGAGCCTGGGCGGCGGTCTGCTTCTTTTGGGGAACTACTTATCTTGCGATTCGCGTCGGGTTGGAAACTTTGACTCCGATGCTTTTTGGTGGGCTACGCTTTCTCATCGCGGGGACGCTTCTGTTTCTGCTTGTGAGCCGACAGATGAATGTGCGTCTGCCTGTGGGGCGTGAATGGTTTGATCTGGGTCTTGTTGGGTTGATGCTTCTGGGCGTGGGCAACGGAATGGTGGTTGTCGCCGAGCAGTGGGTTTCGAGCGGGATGGCCGCGCTGCTTGTAGCGACAAGTCCGTTTTGGGTCGTTGGGCTTGAGGCTCTGCGACGTGACGGCGAGCGCGTCGGTCTTTTGTCGCTGGCGGGGATGCTTATTGGATTTGCGGGCCTTGCGCTTTTGGTCGCGCCCAATCTGTTGAATGAAGCGGCGGGCAGTTATGTCTTGTGGGGCGTTGTCGCTTTGCAGATCGGTTGCTTTTCCTGGACTGCCGGGTCGGTCATGCACAC
>CBDUCU010000445.1:0-3825 GCA_965365725.1 uncultured bacterium
CCGAGCCTCGTGTGATCTTTGCAAGCGACGAGACGCGCTTGTCCGCCGCATCTTTGGATGTGCCCGTCGTTTTTTTTGAAGAGTTGGACGAGTCGCTCGCACAGCATTCCGCCGACGCTCTGGCCGATGCCGTCACAGATGCAGATGAGATTCTCGAAATCATCTTCACGTCAGGCACGACTACAGAACCGCGCGGCGTTGTCTTGACGCATCGCAACGTGCTCAGCAATCTTGCACCGCTTGAAGAGGAGATAAAAAAGTATCTTCGCTGGGAGCGTTTGGTTCATCCCGTCAGGTTCTTAAACCTCGTCCCGCTCAGCCACGTCTTCGGTCAATTTATGGGTCTCTTTGTCCCGCAACTTCTGGGCGGCGAAGTCCACTTTCAAGATTCGCTCAACCCTTCCGAAGTCGTCGAAGCCGTCAGCAAAGAGCGCATCTCAATCATCGTTGCCGTGCCGCGCATGCTCGAATCCTTGCGCGAGCATATCGAGCGGCGCGAGGCTGCAAGAGGCGGGCGCGGCGAGGAATTTGCGAAAGCGATTGAACGCGCCAGAGATTGGAATCCTCTGCGCCGTTGGTGGGAGTTTCGCAAAATTCATAGACGCTTCGGATTCAAGTTTTGGGCTTTCGTCACGGGCGGCGCAACGCTCGAAGAAGAGACCGAACGTTTCTGGTCGCGTCTCGGTTTTGCCGTCCTGCAAGGCTATGGAATGACCGAGACGGCGTCGCTCATCACGGTCAATCATCCGTTCAAAAAACGGCGCGGCGCGGTCGGTCAAGCCTTGCCCGGACATGAGATCAAGCTTGCACCGGACGGCGAGATACTCGTGCGCGGGCGCAACGTCTCGCCCGGCTACTGGGGAAACGGAAGCGGCGCATTCACCGACGACGAAGGATGGCTGCGCACGGGCGATCTCGGCGAAATCGACGAGGCCGGACACATCTATTTCAAAGGCCGCAAGAAAGACTTGATCGTCACGGCGGCGGGACTCAACATTTTTCCCGATGATCTGGAAGCCGCGCTCAATCGACAGCCCGAAGTTCGCACAAGCGCGGTCGTTTCGGTCGAAAGCACAAACGGCCCTGAACCTTTCGCTGCACTGATCTTGAAAGATCACACAGCCGACCCGGCGCAGATCATCGAGCGAGCAAACGCCTCGCTCGCCGCGTTTCAACAGATACGCCGTTGGATGATTTGGCCCGAGCCTGATTTTCCGCGCACGCCGACACAAAAGATTCGTAAACGCGACATCGCGCAAGCCGTCCAACAAAACATAAAAGCGACGAGCGCCGCGCCGCGAAAATCCATCGACCTCAAACAGCTCATCTCTCATCCATCGACGCTCGTTGCATCCGCAGACCCGTCCGCCAAGCTTGCGACCGATTTGCAGCTTGATTCGCTCGGTCGCGTCGAACTGTTGAGCGCGCTCGAAGACCGTTATCAAATCGAGATTGACGAAGCCGCCATCACTTCGGCCACAACCGTCGCAGACATCGAGCGCATCGTGCAGACAGGCTCAAACGAGGCCGACGCTGCGTCGCGCTACCCGTATCCGCGCTGGGCACTGCGTTTTCCAGTAACGTGGATCAGAGTTTTTCTCTTTTATGCAATCGTGCTTCCGATCACTTCGATTCTCTGCTGGTTGCGCGTGCGTGGCCGCAATAATGTAAGTCAGTTGAAAGGCCCTGTGCTTTTCGTCTCAAACCACATCACCTATTTCGATCACGCGCTGATTCTCTCGGCCTTGCCCGGACACATTCGTCGTCGCTTCGCCATTGCGCAGGAGGGCGAGCGCCTTCGCTTCTGGCGGCGCGCGCCCGAAGCAACGCCTTTCATTAAACGTCTGCGATGGCTTGCACAATATTTTCTGGTCGTCCTTTTTTTCAACACTTTCTCGCTTCCGCAAAAAAGCGGCTTCCGACGAAGCTTTGCCTACGCGGGCGAGACAATTGATCGAGGCTTCAGCGTCCTCGTTTTTCCCGAAGGCACGCGCACGCCCGACGGACGGCTTTGTCGCTTCATGGGAGGCATCGGAATTTTAGCGACAAAGCTCGGCGTGCCGGTCGTGCCCGTTCGCATAGACGGTCTGTGGGAACTCAAAGCGAGCGGGCGGCGCGTTATCTCAGAGCCGGGCCGCGTCACAGTCATTTTTGGCGAGCCGGTCACATTCTCATACAAAGACGATCCTACAGATGTCACGCGCGAGCTTGAGCGGCGCGTTGCAGCGCTCTAACGAAGTGTGAGAGCGTCCACGCCTCTCGCCGTCTTCCATATTGAAGAGCTTGATGGCAGAGACGTGCGTTGAACACCTCTTTGACTACTCTTTTTGACATGCTTTTGAATGCTCTGTTACGCTCGTCGCCGCTCTGCGACATGCTCTGCGCAAGACGCTTCGGCCAACCCGCACGATGCTCTATCGCTCGCTATTGCGACCTTTTCTTTTTCGCCTCTCACCGGAGGCGGCGCACGAGTTGGCAATTCACACGCTCTCGACCGCGCTCAGACCCGCGACTTTACGCAGGCTCGCCGAGAGACGCTTTTCCAGAAGTCCGTTCGGCCCGCTCAAACGCTTCGGTCTCTCTTTCTCAAACCCGGTCGGACTCGCCGCAGGCTTCGACAAAAACGGGCGCGTCTTGCGCGAGATGGCGGCGCTTGGTTTTGGTTTTATAGAAGCCGGGACGGTGACGCATTTGCCGCAACCGGGAAACCCTAAGCCCAGACTTTTTCGTCTGCCGCTTGATCGCGCTTTAATCAACCGCCAGGGCTTTAACAATGACGGCGCAGCCGCGCTCGCCTCGCGCCTCGCACGCGAAAAACCGTCATGCGTGCTCGGCATCAACATCGGCAAAAGCCGCGTCGTCGCCGTTGAAGATGCCGTCGAAGATTATCTTGAGAGCTTTACTGCCGTCTGGCCTTATGCCGATTACGTGGCCGTCAACGTCAGCTCGCCGAACACGCCAAATCTGCGCGAGCTGCAACGCGGAGACCTTCTTTATTCTCTTCTCTCCGCGCTTCAAATTCGCAACCGCGAGCTGTCGGCGCGCAAGCAGAGCGCACCCGTTCCGTTGCTTGTCAAAGTCGCGCCGGATTTGGGAATCAATGATTTGGAGATGATCGTCGACGTCGCGCTGCGCGCAGAGCTTGCAGGAGTTATTGCTACCAATACGACCATCGCGCGCGACAAGTTGAAAACTCCGCTTGAAGAAGTCACAGCGCTTGGCGTGGGCGGCTTGAGCGGTGCGCCCTTGCGCGAGCGTTCGACCCAAATCATTGCTGCGCTTTGCAGCCTCGCGCGCGGGCGTTTGACGATCATCGGTGTCGGCGGCATCTTTAACGCAGCCGATGCTTGGGAGAAAATCTGCGCGGGCGCAAGTCTTGTGCAGCTCTACACCGGACTCGTCTATCGCGGAGCCGGCATCGCGCGCGAAATCAACGAGGGACTCGCACGTTTGGTCGAAACTCATGGCTTTCGCACTCTCGATGAAGCGGTTGGTTGCCGCGCGCAGGAATTTGTCGTCGCATGATTTTGCTTACGCCGCAGAAGCTTGCATCTTTTGTTGATGATTGAATCGAGGATGAATCAAAAAGTTTTGATTGACATGGCAAAGGCAAAAGATAAGCTGATCGTCGCGCTCGATGTTGAGACGGCTAATGAAGCGCGCGAGATTGTTGCGGCGCTACGTGGTCAGGTCGGCATGTTCAAAATTGGCCCGTACCTTTTTACTTCAGCAGGGCCGTCGCTCGTCCGCGAGATCGTCAAAGCTGGAGAGAGCGTCTTTCTCGACCTCAAGTTTCACGACATTCCGGCGGTCGTGGCCGCAGCC
>CBDUCU010000446.1:0-3815 GCA_965365725.1 uncultured bacterium
GCCCCGCGCCAACGCCGCTACCCGTAGAGCCGTCGGTCGTTCGCACAGCCGAAGACGTGGCCGCACAGGAAGAAACAGAAACACCGCCGCGCCGCCGCTCTGCGCGTCCGACGCGTCGCAGCGCGGAACAGAACGCGGAGACCGAAGAGTTGCGCAACACCGTCCGCCAACTGACGCAGACCATCACGCGTCTCTCCGAAAAGATGAACGAGATGGAGAGCGGACAGCGCACGCTCGTCGAACTCGAACGCCTGACGCGCGCCGAACAGAGGGCCGAAGGGTTGCGTGCGCAACTTCGAGACGTGGCCGACAAAGAATTTGCGCTGCAGGACCGCCTCGTACAAATCGACGCGGAGATTCAGCCCGACGCAATCGAGCGCCGGTCTGCACTGATCGGTACGCTCAACCCCTCAGCCCTGCGTGAGCAGATACGGCTGGGTCTTGAGCGCGAGCGCGAACGCGTCCAACGCCAGCTTGAGCTGCTTTCAACGAGCCGCATGCGTCTCGAATCGGCGGTTGCCAGCGCCGACCTGGAAGTTGATCGCATCAAGGCGCGCATCGACGCTGCCGAGCAACGTCAAACCGAAGCAAATACCGCCGGCGCGCAAGCTGCAAACCCTTCGCCCACGCCGACAAACGAGCAAGAACCCGAGCCGCCAAAGAAATAAGAGGTCAGAGGTTAGAAGTTAGTAAAAAGGCGAACTGTTATTTTACTAACCTCTAACCTCTGCTTGTATGCAGCTAGAACTTTATCAGTTGATTGAGGAAGCAAGTGCACGCGGAGAGCGCGTCGTTGTGGCGACTGTCGCGCACACGCGCGGCTCGACTCCGCAACAGCGCGGCGCAAAGATGCTCTTTTTCGAGGACGGGCGCACGAAGGGGACGGTTGGCGGCGGCTGCATCGAGGCCGAAGTCTGGGCCGAAGCGCGCGAAGCCCTGCGCACGGGGCTTTGCGCTCTACACAAATTTAGTCTGACAGCCGAGGCCGCAAGCGAAGAGGGCATGGTCTGCGGCGGCACGATGGAGATTTTCATCGATGTCTGGGATGGCGGCGAAATGAGTGTTGAGTGATGAGTGATGAGCAATGAGTGATAAGATGTGCGGCTGGATTTTGTCGTCGCTTGTTGCGCATCATTTGTTACTTCCGAGGGAGGTGTGTTGTGGCCGCATCTTTTATGGAGAATTACAGGGCGAAGCATCAGCATCCTTTGAATAAGCTGACGCATGCCGTCGGAATTCCTTTGATCGTGGTGAGCTTGCCGCTCTTCTTTTTTGAATGGCGTTGGGCGCTCGCGCTGTTTGTGATTGGCTGGGTCTTTCAGTTTATCGGGCACGCTATCGAGGGCAACAGCCCCGCCTTTTTCCGCAACCCCGTCTATCTCATTATCGGCCCTCTCTGGCTTGTGCGCCGCGCGCTGTCCGCCATCGGACTCATGCGCGCGCCCGAAGAATCAATCGACAGGCGCGCGCAAACTCTGAAGTGATGCGTGCGGACAAGCAGAACTCTTCACATAAAATCGCGCGCGCGGTTGCGCGACTTTTACGCGACGGCGCAACCGGCGCGCTCATTACAATCGTTGAAGCGCCGCAACAGCAGACACATATCGGCGCGAAAATCCTTTTAGCAGAGACAGGCGTGCAAACGGGCACAACCGGCGATGCCGAACTTGACGAGGCGTTCGCGCGGCAGTTGCATGTCTTTCTCAGCTCGCGCGCCGGGGCGCAGACGTTTCGCTTGGAAGATTTTGCGCCTGAGCTTGAGACGTGGCGCGGCGCACGCGTCTTGTTCGAGCGCATCGAGCCTGAGCCGCGCGTCATCGTCTGCGGAGCGGGGCACGTTGGCGCAGCGCTGGCGCGTCTTGCACACACGATTGGTTATCGCGTTGTGGTGATAGACGACCGAGAGGATTTCGTCGCGCGCGCACGCTTTCCCGAAGAAGAGATTGAGCTGATCGCTGCGCCCAATTGGACAACGCCTGTGCGCGAGGCTATCGGCACAGGGCGCGGGGTCTCAGTCGCAGTCGTCACGCGCGGGCACAACGAAGACGAAGAGTGCATGAGAGCTGTGCTTTCGGCGCGACCCGATTACGTCGGGATGATTGGAAGCCGGAGGCGGACGAATATCGTGCTTGAACGTCTGCGCGAGTCGGGCTTTGCGGAAGAAGTTTTGCGCGAGGTGCGCGCGCCCGTCGGATTAGATATCGGCTCGGTCTCACCGGGCGAAGTTGCGCTCTCGATTCTTGCGGAGATTGTGGCGCAAAGGCGCGGCGGCACGGGCACACCACTCTCCGATTGGCGCAGGCGATAAGCGCACAGAAGATGCTCAGTTTAACCCGGCAAATATATGTCTTCGTCGTCTAAAATAAGAAGCAGACTAAAGAAACTGCTGTTTGTCATTCTCGCCGTTTTTATATTCTTAGGTCTGTGGGCGTTCTGGATTGAGCCTGCGTCGCTGACGGCGTATCACGAAACCTTGCATGTTCCGCATTGGCGCGCCGAGCATCGCGGTTTGCGTCTTGCAATTTTGACAGACCTTCACGTCGGCTCGCCGCACACAGGAATCGATAAGATCGAGCGAGTCGTCGCACGCACAAATGCTGAAGCTCCAGACCTTATTCTTCTGCTCGGCGATTACGTGATACAGGATGTGGTGGGAGGAGAATTTGTCGAGCCGGAGCGTTTGGCTGAAAAGCTTGCGGGACTGCGCGCGCCACTCGGTGTCTTTGCCGTGCTCGGCAACCATGATTGGTGGTTGGATGGCGAACGCGTTGCGGCAGCACTCAAGCATGCCAATATCAACGTTCTGGAGAACGAAGCGGTGCGCGTCGAGTCGGCGGGCAGCGCCTTCTGGATAGCCGGGATTGCAGACCTTTGGACGCGCAAGCCCGACATCGACGGCACACTCGCACGCGTCGCCGAAGGCGATTCCGTCATCCTGATTACACACAATCCTGACATCTTCCCCGGCGTGCCTTCGCGCGTCAGCCTCACACTTGCGGGTCACACGCACGGCGGACAAGTAAACTTCCCTCTCATCGGCAGGCCCGTTGTGCCCTCCAGTTTCGGACAACGATACGCCTACGGGCACGTTGTTGAGAATGGTCGTCATCTCTATGTGGGCGGAGGCGTGGGTACGAGCATCATCCCTGTGCGTTTTCGCGTGCCGCCGGAGGTAGTCCTGCTAACGCTTGAGCCGTAAATCTACGCGTGATTCGCCTGTCAGTATCTCATCAATTAGGATGTAGTGATGGAAGCCTCAGCAGAAACGGACGTGCGTGCAACCCGTCGCGCGTCGGCGATGTTTCGCGCGCTCTCGCATCGCAATTACAGGCTCGTCTGGGTGGGCGCGCTTTTGTCGAGCGCGGGGACGTGGATGCAGTCGGTGGCGCAGGGCTGGCTCGTTCTTCAATTAACCGATTCACCTTTCTGGCTCGGCGTTGACGGCTTTATGGCGACTCTGCCCGGTCTCGTCTTTACGCTCGTCGGCGGCGTGCTCGCAGACCTCGTTGACCGCAAGCGTCTGCTTATCTGGACGCAGATTGCGGCGGGTCTTTCGGCGCTGGTGCTCGGTGTGCTTGTAGCGACAAAGATTGTCGCAGACGCACGAGACGTGTGGATTGTGCTGGTGCTTTCGTTTGTGACGGGTTGCTGCATGGCCTTTTCGCTTCCGGCTTATCAAACACTGATCATCGAGCTTGTCGAGCGCGCAGACCTTGCCAACGCGATCGCGCTCAACTCGATGCAGTTTCAACTCTCGCGCGTCGTCGGGCCTTTGCTTGCCGGTCTCACGATGCAGGCGCTTGGCGTGGCGGGCT
>CBDUCU010000447.1:0-3813 GCA_965365725.1 uncultured bacterium
TCGGTGAAAACTTTGACGTAACGCGCGAGCGCATCCGTCAGATCGAGGCCAAAGCTTGTTGACAGTCTCGTCCTCAAAACGGAGGACGGAGGAAACTCCTGGAATCGCCTGCGCGTGCCGACGAAAAACGAGTTGATCAATCTGGATTTTTCGGGCGACAAGCGCGGCTGGATCGTCGGTGCGGGCGGAGTTGTTCTTCACACGCGCGACAGCGGCGACTCTTGGGTGCTGCAAAAATCCGGAATCACGGCGGCGCTTTATAATGTTGACTTTCGCGGCGAGAAGCGCGGCTGGGCCGTCGGCGAGCGCGGCACAATTATCAAGACGACCGATGGGGGCGAGACGTGGCGCACGATCCCTTCGCCTGCGCGCGCGACTTTTCTCGGCGTAAAGTTTGTTAACGACGAAGATGGATGGGCGGTGGGTCGCGGCGGAATGATTCTTCGCACGGGCGACGGCGGCGAGACATGGATCGTGCAGGACTCGAAGACGAAGCGCAATCTTTATGCGCTGTTCGTTGATAAAGATAATTGCTGGGCTGTGGGCGGCGACGGGTTAGTGCTTCAGTATGAAAGATAGCGTGTAGATAAAAGACAGCGTGCAGATAAAGGCCGAGCGTTTTTGTCTAGCTGTCATGCGAGACAGAGCTCAAAAGAAAAGTTTGCAACCGTTTTCTGATCTGTGCGCATCGGATGTTTTGAGCATAGCGAAACCGTAGAACGCTCATGCATGCAAGTTCTGCGGATGGGTGATTCTCCTGTGACTGCCGCCCGGCGCGTTTTTCAAGACGCACCGGGCGGTTTTTTTAGAATTGATTTAAGCGGCGGCCCGTGAAGCGCACTTTTGGGGCGAGCGGGAAGCGGACGTTGATTGTGCCGCTCAGGTTGTCGCCTTCTGTACGGCCTTCGATATGCGCGGTGTAGGTTTGGCCGCGAAAGTCGTAGCTGGCCTCGGCCTCAAAACCATCTCCGTCGAGTTTGATGTCGGAGAGCGCAATCTCGCCGAGTCTTGAACGAATGTTTGCAGACGGCGCTCCGTTTTCATAATTGACGACGAGCGTGGCCGGATGCTTGCCAAACGGCGTATCAACTTCGAGTTCCCAGGTGCCTTCCAAATTTTCTTCCTCCCGCAAGTTCGTAAAAATTTTTGGTCGCTGATTGAGGCTGCTTTTGAGTCTCTCGAATTATAAGCTTATTGCTTGCGATTTCCTTCGCCGTCGTAAAACTCTATCTGCTCGGCAAAGGGCTTGACCTGTTCTTTAATCTCGCCCGCATCTCCAACCATAACCAGCGCGGCGCGCTCAGGCGTGATCAGACTTTGTGCGACGCGCCGCACGTCGTCGCGCGTGACGGCGCGCACGCGTTCCGCATATTGCTGAAGATAGTCTTTATCAAGATTGTGCATCTCGATCTGGACGAGCTGATCGACGAGTCCTTCCTGCGTCTCCAGACGAAGCGGGAAAACTCCGGTCAGATAGGATTTTGCGTTCGATAATTCCTCGTCTGAAACAAAATCTTCGCGGATGCGCCCTAGCTCGTAGAAGAATTCATGAAGCGATGCGCCGGTCACGGGCGTGCGCACTTCTGCGGTCGCGCGGAACGAGCCCGCGAGCCGACGAGCATCGAGCGTGGAATAAGCTCCGTAGGTGTAGCCCTTCTCTTCGCGCAGATTCATAAAGAGACGCGCCGAAGCGGTCGCGCCGAGAATCGTGTTCATAACGAGCGCGTTGAAATAATCGGGGTGCTTGCGCGTGATGCCTTGATTGGCGATGACGATGTTTGTTTGCGCCGAGCCCGGACGGTCAATGATATATGCGACGCGGGCATCGCGTGCGGGCAAAGAGGCGAATTTTTCCTTCTGTAATTCTCCCTGCTGCCAACCGCCAAAAAGCTCTTCGATGCGTTTGAATATCTGGTCGGCGCGCACGTCGCCGACAATGACAAAGACTGCGTTGTTGGCTATGTAATGAGACTTGTGAAACTGCGAAAGCGCCTCGCGCGTCGTGGCCTCGATTGAAGCGTGCGTAGGCGAAACCGAATGATAAGGATGATTGCCAAAGATGACGCGCGCGGTCGTCTCGGTAGCAAGAAAAGAGGCTTGTGCGCGTTGAGCGATAAGGTTCTGGTGAGCGTTCTGTTTCGCCAGTTCCAATTCATCTTCAGGAAACGTGGGGCGAAGCGTCACTTCCGCAAGCAAGCGCAAAACCTCTTCGCCGTAAGCCGAAAGCGTCGAAGCGGCAACGGTCGTATAGTCAGAGCTTGCACCCGCAGTAAGCGTTGCGCCGAGACGGGCGACTTCTTCAGCCAGCGAACGGCTTGTAAAGCTCTCCGTGCCTTCGACGAGCATATGCGTCAGCAGATCGCTTAATCCGGAAATTTCTTCGGGGTCGTGCGCGTCGCCGGAGCGAAGCGAGAGACGATAGCTGACAAGCGGCAAGCGGTTGGTTTCGACGACGACAACGCGCAGGCCGTTGGCAAGCGTCGTCTCGACGGGCACAGGAATATTGAGCGAGCGCGGAGCGAGCGGGGCGGGCGGCTCGCGGCGGAATGTTTCTTCGTTTGCCATCAGACCCAAATATATTACTCAGAAGTTGAAGTGTTGAATGCGAATTAAGAATGACAGACGGGGGCGCAAATCTCAAATTGGGGATTGGTCTTGCGGGGAGGTCTGTTGAAAGAACACGGATTGGACGGATGAACGTGGATCAATCCGCGCCCATCCGTGTTCTCTCTGCCTTTAATCAATCACTTCGACTCTTCATCAGCGAGCCCGCTCGGCGTGGGAGGCTCGGCGGTCGAGGGCGCATCGGTCGAAGGGATTGGCGGAACTTGCGGCGGCGGCGAGCCGGGTTCGTCAGGCTCGCCCGCAGGCTCAGCCGCGGCGGCAGCCGGATCGTCTCCATCTGCCTGATGATGCGCCGGCACGACCTCCATCAAAGAATAATCGTCCGTCATCAGATAGCGCGCCGCCGCCTGTTTGATCTCTTCAGGCGTGATGGAGAGATAGCGTTCAAGCTCGGTGTTAAAGAGCGCGGGGTCGCCGTCATAGAGCGCGTATTCGGCAAGCCTCTGCGCGCGGTAGAGCGTTGATTGGCAGCCGCGCACATAGTCGTTCAAAAGATTGTTGCGCAGTTTCTCCATCTCCTGCGCGGTCGGGCCTTCGGTGGCGAGACGGCGAATCTCTTCGTCGATGGTCGCCTTGATCTGCTCGGTCGTATGACCGGGTTTCGGGATGGCGAAGACGTAGAGCGATGAAGGGCCGCGACGCTCGCCGATGCCGCCCTGTATGCCGACGACCGATTCCTCATCCTTGACCAGACGTTGATAGAGACGCGAGCTGTCGCCTTCGAGTAGAAGATCGTTGGCGAGCGCAAGCGAGTAGAAATTTGCGGCGCGTCGCGCGGGAGTTTTCCAGCCCAGCATGAGCGCGGGCAGTTGCGCAAAAGGGTCGCGGTAAAACTCGCGCCGCGAGGCGACTCCTTCAGGCTCCGACACGTCAGCCGAAGGCGGCGCAGGCTGCGCCGGAATCGAGGCGAAATATTTTTCAACCAGAGCGCGTGCTTCGTGTGGGTCGAAATCGCCGACGATGGCGATGACGGCATTGTTTGGCGCGTAATAGACGCGGAAGAATTCCTGTATGTCTTCGATAGTCGCGTCGTCCAAATCCTCCATCGAGCCGATGGTCGAATGCGCGTTCGCAGGATTCTTAAAGATCAATTCATTGAGACGAAGAAAGGCATTTGAGTAAGGACGGTTGTCGTAGTTTAGACGCTTCTCTTCTTTGACTGCCTCACGCTGGTTGTCGAGATTCTCC
>CBDUCU010000448.1:0-3808 GCA_965365725.1 uncultured bacterium
TTGCTGGAAACTGGGCGAGGGTCTTGAAGTCTGGACGGTTCTTTATGAATCGGGGACGGGCGAGATTTTTTACGCCGACTGTCGCCCCGGTTTTCGCGCTCGCTATACGCAGCGCATCACGCCCTGGGCGTTAACCGAATACGACGAGGACGGCGAAGCCATCGTTCACGGCTATTGCGACGGCACCGAGACGGAAGTCCTTTTTGAGTTGCAGAATTTGACCGAAGTCGGAGCGGGCGGTTTTCGCGCGCAGGAGCTTTTCGTGGGCCTGTGCGGACTTGCTTATCGTGCGCGCGTCTCTCACGCAAAAGATGAAAGCGTGCGCTGGCAACCGCTCGAAGCGGTCGCACCGGCGCGTGCCGTGCACGAGAACGATTGGAGCCTGACGGGGCGCGTCATGTCCTTTAAGCCTCTGCGCAACCCGCTCACGGGCGGCGAGCTTTACTGGGTTTACCTCGATCTCGAACGTCTCAAATTAGAAATTCTCGTCAACCAGCGTACGCTGCGCGGCGCAGCGCTCAAGGTCGGCGCAACGCTTTCGGCGGAAGTTTGGCTGCAAGGCCACGTTCTCGACAACCGCACCATGCAATCACGTTATGAAGGCCGGGATTTCTCTTACACGACGGCCAGCCTTTGGTCGCATCTGAAGCGGAGGAATTAGCAGAAGAGGTTAGAGGCGAGAGGTCGGAGGATAGTAAAACTTCAGGCGCTGACCTCTAACCTCTAACCTCTAACCTCTTCTCTATGACGAAACGCCTCGTTCTCATCATTCTGGCCGCCGCCTTTTTCGCCTGCGCAGGGCTTTATCTCTTCAACAATTATTGGATTCATCGATACGACGCGTTGATTGAGCGGCAGGCCGCAGTTTATCGCCTCGACCCCGCGCTCGTGTGGAGCATCATCCACGAAGAGACTTATTTTCGGCCCTGGAAGGTGGGCGAAGACGAAGAGATTGGATTGATGCAGGTTACGCCGACCGTCGGGCGCGAGTGGGCCGCAGAGACGGGGATGCGTGAGCTTGAGGAGAGAATGAAAAACGACCCGGCCTCGCTTCTGCGCGACCCCGAGCGAAACATACAGGTCGGCTGCTGGTACCTCGAAAAAATCTGGAAGGATTACCGCGATACACCGGGCGCAGAGGCGCGCGTCGTCGCTGCCTACAACGCCGGGCCAAGCCGCGCGCTCGTCTGGAATCGAACAGAACCGGGACAGCCTCCGCTTACTGCCGAAGAGTTCATCGCGCGCATCGACATTGCTTCAACGCGCGCCTACACCTCAAACGTCATCAGCCGCTACAGGAAACTAAAAATAAGCGGCAAGCAATGAGCAGAAAAATGAAATGTTTTGACTGCCCACTGCCTGCCGCTTACTGCTTAGTTCATAAAGAGGCGCGCGTTGACATATAGAAAACTTCTCGCGCTCAACAAAGATTTTCGTCGGCTGTGGTTGGGACAAGTCGTCTCAGAGATTGGCGATTGGCTAAACAATATCGCCGTTCTCGCGCTGGCCATCGAGCTTGCGAGCGACCGTCGCGTCGGGCTGGCGATTGCCGTCTATGCCGTCGCACGACATCTGCCGCTCTTTGTCTTTGGCCCCATTGCCGGCATCGTCGTTGATCGATTGAGCAGACAGCGCGTCATGATTGCCGCCGACATTGTGCGCGCCGCGCTCGCGCTTGGGTTTATCTTCGCCGATAGTCGCGGCTCTCTTATTGCCATCTACATTGTCGGGGCCGCGCTCTTTTCCATCTCCGCTTTTTTCAACGCAGCCAAGCGCGCCGCTACACCCAACATCGTGCGCGGCGCGGAAGAGCTGCTTGCGGCCAACTCGCTTTCGGCCTCGACGACGGCTGCGACCATCGCCGTCGGTTCCGCGCTCGGCGGACTTGTTGCGACATTCATCGGACGCGAGACGGTCTTTATCGTCAACGCGCTGACGTTTCTTATTTCCGCCGAACTGATTCGTCGGATTCGCACGCGCACGGAAAAAGAGAGAACCGTTGCGCACGAAATGGCGGAAGATAAAACGGTTGAGAGCAGGTCTGAATTTAACAAACAATTGGACGGTAAATTGCCGTCCACGATCCTAAAAAAAGTTTTTAGCGAATTCAGCGAAGGGATTCGATATGTGAGGGGCGAGCCGGTGCTCGCCTCTATTTTTATGGTCGCGGCTGGCTGGGGCATGGGTAACGGCGCAGCGCGCTCGCTCTACAGCATCTTCGGCGCGCGTTTGGGTGAATCGGCGGTCGCGGGCTGGAGCCAGCAGATGCGTTTACTAATCGAGCGACCGGGCGAATTTGGCATCTCGGTTCTATTTATCGCGATGGGCTTGGGCGGCGTGCTTGGAGCTCCGTTGGCCAGACGTTTTAACGCTGCGGCTGGCGCGGGGCTTGGTGCTCGTCTCGGACGCTCGATGACGCTTGACGGCTGTGCTCTCGCGCTCTTTAGCATGATGCCGGGTCTCTGGACGGGCGCGGTTGTGCTGGTTATGCGCGAGATCAACTTTGCAATTTGGTGGACGGCGCAACAGACGATTTTGATGAAACGCACAAACGACCGTTACGCGGGGCGCGTCTATGCGTCTTACGAAACGCTGACGACGTTGATGATGGTCGGCTCGATGCTCATCTCAGGAGCATCGGCGGATGAGGTCGGCATCCGTCCCGTTGCCTTCGTGGGCGGGCTTGTGATTACCTGTTCGGGGCTGCTCTGGCTTTTGCTTCAACGACGCGGGCCTCTGCGCCGCGCGAACATCATCTGAAGAGGAGAACGTTTCACGTTGACGAAGATTTACTGCGCACGTTGGGTGCTGCCCAATGCATCTGCGCCGATACTCGACGGTGCGGTCGCAGTGCGCGGGGCGCATATCGTGTCGGTCGGAAAGCAGGCGGAGCTAGTCTCAAATTTCCCCGAAGCAAGCATCGAAGAGTTTGGCGAAGCAGTCATCCTTCCGGGCCTTGTCAACTGTCACACGCATCTTGAGTTGACGGCCATGCGCGGATTTCTCGAACGCGAGGAAGGCGACTTTTTCGCATGGCTGCGGAAACTCACAATCGCACGCAACGAGTCGATGGACACAGAAGACCGCTACGTTTCTGCGATGTGCGGGGCGATTGAAGCGGCGCGCGCGGGCGTGACGTGCGTCGGCGACGCAAGCGAACGCTCTGCGCCCGTGTTGCGCGCTTTGAGCGAGACGGGCCTGCGCGCAATCGTCTATCAGGAAGTTTTTGGCCCAGATATGCGAAACGCTGATGAGCGTTTTGCGAAGTTGCGTGAAACGGTTGAAGACGCGCGCGCGGGTGAGAGCGCGCTTGTCACGCTCGGTGTCTCGCCGCACACGCCCTATACGGTGAGCGCGCCGCTGTTTCGTCTGGTGACGGATTACGCGCTGGCCGAGAACCTGCCTGTGATGATTCATGCGGCAGAATCGCAGGCCGAAGAAAGTTTTATGCGCGAGGGGAGCGGCCCTTTTGCCGAGAGCTTAAAGGCGCGCTCGATTGAATGGCGCGCGCCGGGAATCTCGTCTATCAGATACTTGGCCGAGTGCGGCGCGCTGCGTGCGCGTCCGTTGCTTGCGCACTGCGTTCGTGCGGATAGAGAGGATGTCGCAATCATCCGCGAATGGGGCGCGCGCATCGCACATTGTCCCAAATCGAATGCAAAATTTGGGCATGGGCGCGCGCCGTTGGCGACTTTTCTCGCAAACGATATTGATGTCGGATTGGGAAGCGATTCTGTAGCGAGTAACAATACGTGCGACATGCTCGAAGAGGCTCGTTTCGCAGCGCTTGCGTCGCGTGCTGCGGGCG
>CBDUCU010000449.1:0-3799 GCA_965365725.1 uncultured bacterium
CCGCCGCGCTCACAGCCGATATCGGGCTGGCGCTGACACAGGGCGATTCTCTACGCGATATGCTCGGTCGCTGCACGGATGCCCTTGTCAAACGGCTCGACGCGGCCTTTGCGCGCATTTGGACTCTCAACAAGGATGGAAATGTTTTGGAGTTGCAAGCCAGTTCCGGACTCTATACGCATCTCGACGGCGAGCATGCGCGCGTGCCCGTCGGTCGGTTCAAGATCGGTCTTATCGCCGCAGAGCGGAAAGCGCATCTGACGAATTCGGTGATCGGTGATGCGCGAGTGGGAAATCAGGAATGGGCGGCGCGCGAGGGGATGGTGTCGTTTGCGGGCTACCCGCTCGTCGTCGAAGACCATCTCGTTGGGGTGATGGCGATCTTTGCGCGTCACATGTTGACGGAAGTCGTGCTCGATGCGATGTCTTCAATCGCCTACGGCGTGGCCCTCGGCATCGAGCGCAAGCACGCTGAGAAAGAGCTACGCGAGTCAAACGAGCGCGTCACAAACATTCTCGAAAGCATTACCGATGCCTTCTTTGCGCTCGACCACGACTGGCATTTTACCTATCTCAATCTTGAAGCCGAGCGATTGCTTCAACGACCGCGCGCAGAGTTGCTGGGCCAATCTCTCTGGGAGAAGTTCCCCGAGGCTACGGGGACGACCTTTGACCGGATGTACCGCAAGGCAGCCGAAGAGAATGTCACCGTTTCATTCGAGGAGTTCTATCCACCGCTCAGCGTCTGGTTCGAGGTCAAGGCTTACCCTTCGCGCAAAGGACTTTCCGTCTATTTCCGCGATGTCGGCGAACGCCGCCGCACCGAAGAAGCGCTCAGAGAAAGCGAGGCGCAATTTCGCAGCCTCGCCGATTCGATTCCGCAACTGGCGTGGATGGCGGATGCCGAAGGCAGCATCTTCTGGTACAACCAGCGCTGGTATGATTACACCGGCACAAATTTTGACGAGATGAAGGGCTGGGGCTGGAAGAAGGTTCATCACCCGGAAGAGGTCGAGCGCGTGACGGCGCGTTTCAAACGCGCAATCGAGAGCGGAGAGCCCTGGGAGGACACGTTTCCCCTACAAAGCCGCGACGGCGAATACCGACGCTTTCTTTCGCGCGCGCAACCTATCCGCGATGCTGAAGCGCGCATCGTGCGCTGGTTCGGCACAAACACGGACATCGAGGAGCAGAAACGCGTCGAGGAGATGATGGCGCGGCTCAGCGAAGAACGCGAACAGATGTTGCAGGAAGTTTCGACGCCGGTCGTACCCGTGCTCGAAGGCGTGCTGGTGTTGCCTCTGATCGGGTCGCTCGATACAACGCGCATGCAGCGCGCAACACAGACCGCGCTTGAAGAAGTAAGACGGACGGCTGCCCGCGCATGCATCATCGACATCACGGGCGCACGCATTATCGACTCGCAAGCGGTCGCCAATCTCTCGAACCTTGTGCTTGCGCTCAGGCTCGTCGGCGCGGAGACTTTTGTGACGGGCGTGAGCGCGCACGCCGCACAATCAATCGTCGGACTCGGACTCGACCTGCAGGACTTGCGCACCTATCGCACGCTCGCGCAGGCTCTTTCGGCGCTGATCCGCAGGCGCAACAACAAATAAATTCAAGCAAGGGAAATAACAGCGATGTCAATGCCAAAAACTCTCGGCGAGCTAAAAGCTCAAGGCTATCGCGTGCGCTCGGTCAAAGACGAGATGCGGAGCAATCTATTGACGAAGCTGCGCGCCGGAGAGCGCATCTTTCCGGGCGTGGTCGGCTACGACGAGACGGTCGTTCCGCAGATTACAAACGCGATTCTCGCGCGCCACAACATCATCCTGCTCGGTCTGCGCGGACAGGCCAAGAGCCGCATCATCCGTCAGCTTATGAATCTGCTTGACGAGCGCGTCCCCGTCATCGCAGGCTCAGAGGTCAACGACGATCCCTTACGGCCTATCTCGGCTTATGGACGACAGACGCTCGAACGCGAAGGCGACAAGACGCCTATCGCGTGGGTCGAACGCGACGCGCGCTTTGTCGAAAAGCTCGCCACGCCCGATGTCACGGTTGCCGACATCATCGGCGACGTTGACCCGATCAAGGCCGCGCGCGGAGGCCACATCCTAAGCGACGAGCTGACGATTCATTACGGGCTTTTGCCGCGCGCCAATCGAGGCATCTTCGCCATCAACGAGCTGCCCGATCTGGCCGGAAAGATTCAGGTCGGACTCTTCAACATCATGCAGGAGGGCGACGTGCAGATAAAGGGTTATCCCGTTCGTCTCGCGCTCGACGTTCTGCTGGTCTTTTCAGCCAACCCCGAAGACTACACGGCGCGCGGCAAGATCATTACGCCGCTCAAAGACCGCATCGGCTCGGAGATTTTGACGCATTACCCGGCGGACGTGCAGACCGGCGTTGAGATCACAAAGCAAGAGGCGTGGATTGAGCGCGAAGGCGTTGATGGAAAGCTTCGCATCCCGGACTTTATACGCGAGACCATCGAGCAGATTGCTTTTGAGGCGAGAGACGATCAACGCATCGACAAACGCTCGGGCGTTTCGCAGCGCCTGCCCATCACCGTCACCGAATCGGTCGTCTCAAACGCCGAGCGGCGCGCGCTGCTTACCGCAGAGGCGGAGGTTGTGCCGCGCATCTCAGACGTATATGCCGCCGTGCCTTCGATGACGGGAAAGATGGAGCTTGAATACGAGGGCGAGCAGGTCGGCGCGGCAAAGATTGCAAGGGATTTAATCAAACGTGCAGCGGGCGAAATTTACGAAGGCTACTTTGTCGGCATCGATTTTTCGTCGGTCGTCCGGTGGTTTGACACGGGCAACTCAATACGCCTCGCCGACACAGCGCCTGCCGACGAGTGCATGATGCTGCTCGACATGGTTCCAGACCTCATCGATACAACGCTTGTTCCCTTCGACTTCACGCGCGAAGATGCCGCGATGACCGTTTCGGCCTGCGAGTTTGCGCTTGAAGGCTTGTATGCGCAGAACAAGATCAGCCGCAACGAAGAGGGCGGCTATGCGGCAGCAACCAAAGCGCGCAAAGACCGCCGAGGCATGATCTATGACGACCTCACCGAGACGGGACGCTTCAGCTAGCTTTTCGTGAATCGCGCGAGGCGCATAAGACAGAAGCGAATGTGAAGGAGACAGTCATGAGCACGGCTACACAACTCGTCACCGCCGAGCAACTCTTTCAAATGCCGAAGGAAGAGAGTTGGCGCTGTGAGCTTATCGAAGGAGTCCTCACCAAAATGTCGCCTGCCGGATTCGAGCATGGAAACATCGCGCTAACAATCGCTTACCTTCTCAAGAAGCATGTCGTTGCGAAAAATCTAGGCGTAGTGTTGGCGGCGGAGACCGGATTCAAACTAGCTAGCGATCCCGATACGGTTCTTGCTCCCGACACAGCCTTTATTCGGCGAGAAGAGTTGGAGCGCGTCGGGTTGACAAAAAAGTTCTGGCCGGGCGCACCTGATCTTGCCGTCGAAGTAATGTCACCAGACGACACCATGCGCAAGACGGACGAGAAGGCAAAGCTCTGGTTGAGATTTGGCGCGCAGATGGTCTGGACGGTCAATCCGTCGAAGAGAATCGTTTCGCAGTATCGACCCGATGAAGATGTCGTCGTCTTTACCGAGAGAGATACCCTTGACGGCGAGGATGTTGTGCCGGGGTTTCGCTGCGCCGTTTCCGAATTGTTCGGTTAAGGGGTTTTTCAGTGAAGTTTATCCGCTATTCAAAGTTCAAGGGCTTCGACGTGTCGGGCCTCAGTCTCGGCGATCTGA
>CBDUCU010000450.1:0-3797 GCA_965365725.1 uncultured bacterium
GAGCGAAAGGCTTACAAAAAGAATCGTTTCTAACGTCGAATTAAACTGACGACGAAAAAAGGGCGCGCCCATGTTTGATATCGGTCAAACATGGACGCGCCCTTTTTATGTTAATTCGGTGTAACATCTTGCGCGTTATGAGAGATTCCAGATGGCGCGTGACAACTTCCGTGTACGCGCAGACGTATTATGAGGTGATATGAAAAAAGAGAAATGGGCCGAAGTCGTCAACGTCAACGTCAATAAAGGAGACAGGATGTCGAAGAGCAAACTTTTCACCGCCGGACTTGCAATCACGGTCATCCTTCTGCTCGTCCTTGCCAGCGTGGCTTACGCCAACATCAACTACACGCAGGAGGGAACCGTTAAAGTCGTCACATATTTCGGGCGCATCGAGCGCGTCTATCGTCCCGAAGACGGATGGTTTACGACGCTTGCGCCGGGCCGCGAGGCCTTCGAAGTCAATATCAAATCGTTTACCGAAGCGGCACCCGTGCGCGTGACGAGCCGCGATAATGCCGCGCTTCAGGTTGAAATCTCAGTGACGGCTTTTACAGACCCGAATCAGGTCGGCGAGTACGTCCGCAAGTACGGCTTTGACGAAGCGCAACGTCATGCGCGACGCAACCAGATTTTGCACGGTCTGATTCAGACCGAAGCGCGCAACGCCTTCTCCGAATATGGCGCTTACGAGATTTACGCCAATCAGGAGAATATCCAAAAGCGCATTCTCGAAACCTTAAGACCGCAGCTTGCAACACAGCTAATCCTTGTCACCGAATCGGTGCAGATCGGCAACCCCGATTTTCTCGACGACCGGATTGAGGCGGCGGCCTCAGGCGTAGTCGCCAACGAGAAACAGAAACAGGCCGAAGAAGCCCGACTCGAAGCCGCCAAGATTGCCGCTCAGACCAAACAGATCGAAGCGCTGACATATGCCAATCCTGCGCTCCTCGACATCAAGAAGCTCGAGCTTCAACTGGAAATCGAGCGCGCACGCGCCGAAGGCGTGAAGAACCATCAGGGCGCGCTGACGATCATGTACGGAGCGCAGCCCGGCGTGAATCTGCAACTGCCTGCGGGGAGGTAAATCAAGATGAGGTTTTTAGTTCTGTTGTGGGCGGCGGTCGAAGTCCTGCAACTCGCCGTCATTGCCGGGCTTGTCATCGGTTATCGAAAGCTTCAACGAAGACTCGACGGGCCGCGCGATTTTGCCGCGAACCCGCCGCGCTCCGTGACTGAAGAGTAAGCCGACAATATTTGTCCAAATCAAAAGCAAATTAACAGGGAGTGGGAGGAGAAGAAACGATGAACGCGGAACGATGAATTGAAGAGAGCTTGTCTTTATATTCCGCGTTCCGCATTCGTCGTTTATCTTAAATCCTGTCGCTCCCTGTTAATTTCTTTTGTGTTTAGATTTTGCGGTCTGCCACGCCGAGACTGACGGGCTTCTGCCTTTGCTGGTGTTTGATAAGACGATAGCCGAGCAGCGCGACAAGCACCGCGCCAAAAAGAAGAGGCTTCGTCGTATCGGCCTTGACGAGCAGATAATAGTGAAGCACGCCGGCAATGGCCGCGACGTAAGTCGCCTTGTGCAGCTTTGCCCAACGCTTGCCGCCCATCCGTTTGATCCAACCATTTGTCGATGTCACGGCGAGCGGAATCAACAGAAAAAATCCGACCATCCCGATGACGATAAACTTTCGTTGCGCCACATCCGCGACGACTTCGCCAATCTTGAATCCTTTATCAACCCACAGATAAGTAAAGAAATGTAGCGCGCCGTAAAAAAAGGCGTAGAGGCCAATCATGCGTCGCAACTTGATGAGCGATTGCGCACCCGTCAATTGTCGTACCGGTGTAACGGCAAGCGTGAGCAGCAGAAAGACGAGCGTCAGCGTCCCCGTCGCGCGCGTCACAAAATTCAAAGGGTCTGCGCCCAACCGTCCACCCTGCCAATCCCACAAAAGCATTGCGAGCGGCACAAGCGCGTTGACAAAGACAAGCGTCTTTTTGAAAGCGATCTCTTTCACTGTAAAAAAAGTCCGTTGTCAGTAGTTTGTTGCATTGGCTGGCATACCTTAAATCTTTCAATGAAAGCCATCTGTTAGCGAACACAAACAACGCACTACAGACAATCGACAATCAATAAAACTTCTTCAAATCCATCCCGGCGTAAAGTTGTGCGACCTCGTCTGCATAACCATTAAACATGAGAGTCTTTTTGCGTCCCCATTCGCCGATTCTGCGCTCGCTGGCCTGACTCCAACGCGGATGCGAAACGTCTGGATTGACGTTTGAATAAAAACCGTATTCGTCAGGCGCGGCCAGATTCCATGTTGTCGGCGGTTGTTGTTCAGTGAGCGTGATTTTGACTATTGATTTGACGCTCTTATAGCCGTACTTCCAGGGGACGACCAGACGCACCGGCGCGCCGTTTTGCGCAGGCATCGGCTCGCCATAAAGGCCAGTTGCGAGGATCGTCAGAGGGTGCAGGGCTTCGTCCAAACGTAGGCCTTCGACGTAAGGCCAATCGAGTACGCTCGTGCGTTGACCGGGCATGCGCTTGGGGTCGAGCAGCGTTTGAAAGGCGACGTAGCGCGCGTTCGATAATGGCTCGACCTCCGACAACAGTTTTGCCAATGGAAATCCTAGCCAGGGGATGACCATCGACCAGCCCTCGACGCAGCGAAAGCGATAGATGCGATCCTCTTGCGGCGCAAGACGAATGAGGTCGTCGATGTCAAAAGTCTTCGGCTTATTAACCATGCCGCCAACTTCGACCGTCCAGGGGCGCGCAACAAAATTTTTCGCCTTCTCCCAGACCGCTTCCTTCGTCGTCGTAAACTCGTAGAAATTGTTGTAGGTCGTGATGTCTTCGTAAGCGGTCGCGGCCTCGCCCGGTAAGCTCCAATCCTTCTGCAAATTTGCTTGCAGGCTCGCCGGCGGCTCTGCTTTCGGCGTTGGTGCGAGAAGCTGTTGGTAGAGAAATCCGGTCGCAGCGGTCGATGCGGCGAGCGCTGCGCCGCGCATAAAAAGGCGGCGGTTGAGATAGACATTCCTGTCTGTAATCTCGCTGCTTTTGATCTGCTCCGGCTTTTTCACAACCATAAAAATCTCATCCCTTGTCGCTAAACTTCAACGCATCTCCGTCGCTAAACTTACGAAGATAAGATGCATTTCAGTTTCGATTTCGAGGCCACGCCGGGTTGAAAATTAGCATCTTATTCATGCCGTAAGAAGTGAACGGGCGAAAGCATTCTGGTTTTTAGTCAAAAGGGTCTCTCCGAATGCTTGTTCACGTATCGGGCTTAAAGGTGATCTTATTCCCGGCGGCAAGAAGTATTGGAGTATTGATAAAGATGAACAAAGTTATTTCCACCCTCACGGCATTTATCCTCGTATTCGCCGCCTCGTTTTCCGCGTTTGCAATAAACATTGATTCTGATTCGAGCGCTAACCAGGGGCGCGTACGCGTGCCGCTTAATCTGGCCGTGCTTATTCAAGACGATCTCGTCTCGCGCGTCGGCAACGAGTTGGAAGTCACGCGCCAATTTATCCGACAGCTTCCCGAAGGCTCGCGCGTCATGGTCGCTTACGTGACGGCCGGCTCGCTTAGCGTGCGTCAGCAGTTTACGACCGATAGGGAAGCGGCTGCTAAATCTTTACGGCTGCCGGTTGGCAGCAGCGCCGCTTCGCCCTTTAACCCTTACGTTGAGGTGCGCGAGGCGCTTAAGAAGTTTCCTTCTGACGGCACGAACGCCAACGCGCTTCTTCTTGTCTCAGACGGTCTGGAT
>CBDUCU010000451.1:0-3791 GCA_965365725.1 uncultured bacterium
ATCAAACAAACCTGCTTGCCTTAAACGCAGCGATAGAAGCGGCTCGCGCAGGCGAGCACGGTTTAGGATTCGCTGTTGTTGCAGACGAGGTACGCAAGCTTGCCGAACGCAGCGCCCGATCGACCAAGGAGATCGGGGAGTTGATCGCGGCCATTCAGCGTGAGGCGCGTGCCGCCGTGTCGCAGATGGATGAGTCAAACAAGACCGTGAAGGAGTACATCGCCGATACGTCCGTGCGTGACTCGCTTTCGACCATCATGTCATCGGTGGAAAGAATCGTCGCCTCGACCCACGAGATAGAGGCCGCGACGAATGAACAATCGGCCGGGGCCGAACAGATCGGGAAGGCGACTCAAGACCTCTCCAGACTTACGCAGGAGATCTCTGCCGCCACTGAAGAGCAATCGGTCGGTGCCGCCGAGGTTGTCAAGGCGATGGAGCAGTTGCGCGGAATAGTCCGGCAATCGGTCGAGATGGCCGGAGAGTTACAAGGCTCGGCCGAAAACCTTTACCGCCAGTCGGACGTGCTCAATGGTGTGGTTGGCCGCTTCAAAACCGGCGGTCAATCCGAGACAGCGAGATTTGGCGCGGAGGTCGAGCGTCGCGACAAAGGGAGCAGGGCGCCTGCATTTAGCGCCCCTGATGCGGCCGTGATGCAGCGTGTCCGATCATCCGACCTTGTGAATTAACGCCTGTCCCGACAGGGCCGAGGAATGTGCGCGGCTTCTATGTCCAACTCATGTCCGCGCACGGGTGAAGGCCGCCATACACATATTCTGTGTATGGCGGCCTTCATAAAAACATTCATGATGCAAGCTTCTGAGGAAGCAGTTACCTCGCTTGCTGTAGGACTTACCCTGTGTTCTCCAGGTAGCCGAAAAAGGGCTCACCCATCCTCCGCCCTCCGGAAATAAGAGTCCTCGAATTTTTCCCACCGCCGCACCTCCTTCTCTGGATCGTAGAAGATTTGGTTCTGGCAGCCCATCAAACCCTCTTGGTCAGCGCATATAAACCCCCTCACGCGAGGCGACAGAAAACGCCTCTCTGTGCCTCTTGCGCGCCTGACGCATGATCCGCTTTATGCATACATCGGTGCGGAGCCGCCTCCCCTGCTTCAACGGGACACCGTACTCATCGCATATCACCGACAGCGCCTCAATCTCCTCGTCGGGCACTCTCCGCCTCCGGCGGTAAGCGTCGGAAATCAGCGCGGCATGCGTCAGACTGTTTCTGGCGGCTTGCAGGGCATGCAGCATCGGGCTGTCCGCCGGCAGGATGTGCGTGAGGGCAGCTACATCTTCCTCCATCGCATGCACATGCCTACTGGTGCCCTTCAGGCTCCCGCTTGACGAATAGACTTCAATTGCGTGAGCCATGTTCTTGATTGCCTGCTTTATCCTTTGGGTCGCCTGTGCGGGGCCAGCCTTCTGCTGTGCGCGAGTGAAAATCCCGAGCGCAAGCAGGGCGACGATTAATGAGCATAGTAGGAGCAATCTCTTAACCGGCACTAGCACACCTCCAGGAATCGCATGCCGCACCAAAATATGCGGGAGAATTAGACATAAGCGTTACCTACATAATTGGTGCTACGAGAGCAGACGGCTTGACTCCGCCGATGCATATTTCGAATCTCCTGGCTGACACGCAAGCTATTCATTTAGAGAAGATTTTCCAACGCCCCAGTGAGGTGGTCAAGTTTTCCCGCACACGACCTTTGCGATACCTTCTCCTTTCGTTTTTAGTTCCCATTCCTGCTCAAACTCCTCCGGCATCTTGTAACCTAACGCCGAGTGCCGCCGCTCCCGGTTGTAGTAGCCCTCGATGTAGCTGAAGCTACTCGTCGTCGTACTTCGTCATGCGCTTATTCCAGCGAGAGGATCATGGCCGGTTAAATTAAACCAACTCAAATCTTAGCGGCGGAACAAAGCTGCGCACTTCCGGGCCAGCCGCCGGCGTATGCATTCGGCTTGTCAAATTCGGAGATGTATAATATAAGTGTGTTAAGGTTAACAGAACCTGTCAAGGTGTTCGTTTGAGTAATAAGATACTTAGAAAACGGCACGTCACCCTGTCCGACATCGCGTCGGCAGCGGGTGTCACGCCGATGACCGTCTCGCGTGTGGTCAACCAGAACGGCTACGTTAGCGAGGAGACGCGCGCGCGCGTGCTCGGCGTCGTCAAGGACCTGAACTACCGGCGCAACGGGCTTGCACGCGGACTCAAGCGGCAGCGCACAGACACCATCGGCCTCGTGCTCGGCGACATCGCCAATCCCTTCGCTGCAGAACTCGCACGCTCCGTGCGCGAGGTCGCATCCAGCAAGGGCTACAACCTCTTCGTCTGCATCAGCGAGCACAGCGCAAAGGAGGACATCGCCGCTTTCGACGCGCTGGCCGACCACCGCGTTGACGGACTCATTGTCGCCACGCGCGCAAACAAGCTTGGCAACGAACGGCTCGCCGAGATGATCGAGATGGGCGTGCCCGTCGCGCTCATCGGACGCGACTTCCGCCACACGGGTGCCGACCTTGTCGCCGCCGACAACTATCGGGGCGGCTACGAGGCGACCGAGCACCTCGTCCGTCTCGGCCATAAAAACATCGCATTTATCGGCATCAAACTGACCAGCGGCCTCGGCCTCAAGCGCTTCCAGGGTTACCTGGAAGCGTTGCGCGACAACCGTCTAGTTGTAAACGAGCGGCTGATAGTCGGCGGCGCGGGCGGGACTGACGAACAGATGCCAGGCTACTCGACCGAGGCCATCGGCTACGAAGGGGCGAAGCAACTGCTCAGGCTACGGCGGCGTCCGACAGCGATCTTTGCGCGCAACGACTTCACGGCCGTCGGCGCGCTGAGCGCACTCAAGGAGGCGGGCCTGCGCGTCCCAGATGACATCGCTATCGTCGGCTACGACGACGTGCCGCTCGCCTCGCACACCTCGCCGCCGCTCACCACCGTGCGCCAGCCGACGCGAGAACAGGGGCGCCTCGCGGCCGAGTTCCTGTTGCGACGAATCGAGGGGCGCGAGCAGCCTCCGCGCGAGGAGAGAGTTCTGCCGTGCGAGCTGGTTATTCGTGAGTCCACGGCATCCGTCTGAGCACGAGTCGAAGATAGAACCTGAAGTTTTCAGCCAGACATTAAGATGTAAAGGTGTACGTCGGCAAACAAAGTATGTATTTGCCCCATCCTTTTATGCGATGTGTTAACGATAACCGGCGGCAGTCGGCCAGCACGCGCTTTTGCGCGGTCGTTGTCTCTATGCTGCTGATGCTGGCCGGCTCGTATGCTTCGGCGCAGACGCGCACGCGCGACGCGCGGCCGGAGGCGGGCGAACTCAGCGCCCGCATAGTCCCCTTTGAAGAACTACTCAGCCGGCCCGTCCGCCTGCGCCCTGAGTTGGAAGGCAAGCACCCGCGCGTCTTTTTCACGGCTGACTCGCTCGAAGTTCTGAGGCGGCGCGCGCGCGGCGAGGGGCGTGAACTTTGGCAGGCGAGCTTGCGCGACCTGCGCGCACTTCGCGATGATCCGCCGCTGCAGTTCCCCAAAAACCTCCGCCGCTTTCGCCCCGGTATCCATCACTTCCTCGTGGTTTATCGCCTCATCCGACATCCCGGCGGCAAGGTTCGTGATGCACGAGATGCCGAGGACCCGCATACCCTGGTGCTTCGCCGCGATCGCTTCGGGGACGGTCGACATCCCGACCGCATCGGCTCCGAGCTGGCGGTACATGTGTATCTCAGCAGGCGTCTCATAGGTCGGCCCCGACAGGGCACAGTAGACACCCGGGTGCA
>CBDUCU010000452.1:0-3790 GCA_965365725.1 uncultured bacterium
TTTAGGAGAATCCTCATATGGTCAATACCCCACATCTATTTGGCGGTGACTGGACAGAGCAAAAACTAGCGAGTGTACGCGATTATTTAGCCGCATATACAACCGCGCTAAAATTCACTCGCTTCAGATTGGCCTACATAGATGCTTTCGCTGGGACGGGCTACCGCACTAAATCGAGACCGACGAACCCAGCTAATGACCTCTTTACCAGCTTCAGAGAGGAAGAGTCTCAGGAGTTTATGGATGGGTCTGCCCGAATCGCGTTACAGGTGAAACCGAGATTTCACAAGTATATTTTTATTGAAAAACATCGTAAGCGATTCACGCAATTGGAGAAATTGAAAGAGGAGTTTCCTGATAAAAGAGACGATATAATCTTAGTGCGTGAGGAAGCTAACGCCTATCTGCAAAAAATCTGCCTAAAACGTGATTGGAGTACTCGGCGAGCCACCCTTTTCCTCGATCCCTATGGGATGCAGGTTGAGTGGGCCACGATTAAGGCAATTGCTGCCACAAAGGCCATAGATTTGTGGATTCTTTTCCCACTCGGCGTTGCAGTTAGCCGCCTCTTGACGAAGAGCGGTAAAATAAATGCCGCGAGGCGGCAAAGGCTAGATACAATGTTTGGAGCAACAGATTGGTTTGAAGCATTTTACCGTCCGACAGTCAAGCAAAGTTTTTTCGGTGATATAACTTCGCTGGAGAAGGTTTGCGATTTCGACTCTATCGGTCGTTACTTCGTGAAGCGCCTCGAGGATGTCTTCGTTAGGGTCGCACAAAACCCTCGATCTCTTTATAACTCCCGAAATGTACCTCTGTATTTGTTGTGCTTCGCGGCTGGCAATCCAAAAGGTGCACCCATTGCAATTGAGATTGCAGATCACATTTTGAGGAGAAACTAAATGGGAGCTAAATCGACAATCGAATGGACAGAAGCAACGTGGAATCCAGTGACAGGTTGCACAAAGATAAGTCCCGGTTGCGACAACTGTTATGCGGAGCGTTTGGCTTTGCGGTTGCAAGCGATGGGTCAACCTAACTATGTGAATGGATTTAAGCTCACGATTCAAGAGCGGATGCTTGAGTTGCCATTGAAATGGAAAACACCGCAGGTAATCTTCGTCAACTCCATGAGCGACCTCTTTCACAGGGACGTTTCGCTTGATTACATTCAGAGAGTGTTTGACGTAATGAGGCGGGCGCATTGGCATCGCTTTCAAGTGTTGACCAAAAGATCATTGAGGCTTTCAAGGTTGAGTAGAGAGATCGATTGGCCGACTAACGTCTGGATGGGGGTGAGTGTTGAGAACGGAGATTATCAATTCAGAATAGACCAATTACGCGAGACTAAGGCACAAGTTAAATTCCTTTCCCTTGAACCATTGCTAGGGCCGCTTCCGAAGATGAACTTAAAGCGGATTGACTGGGTTATTGTCGGCGGAGAATCCGGCCCCGGCGCACGGATCGTCAGACCTGAGTGGGTTATTGATATCCGCAATCAATGCCAGAAGGAGAATGTCCCATTCTTCTTCAAACAGTGGGGCGGAACTAACAAAAAGAAATCAGGTAGATTATTAGAAAATCGGACTTGGGACGAAATGCCGTTTAGGGAAGCAGTTGCATAAATACGCAGCCACAGAAGAGTGTCTCCAACACATCAATAAACCTCGAAATTCCCTTCCGAAATACCTCTTTTTGGAGCGTTATACAGCAGATTGGACGGCCCGATTATCTCTCAATCATGCGGCTTGTATTTGCCGTTGGTTGCTGCGATGATGAAAGCGTGATGTTCTCTTTTTTCAATCGCAATGCGAGCAATGATAAAGGCGGCGGAGCGCAGCACGGTCTGGCGCAGCTTGGGTTTATCTGGGGCGTGTGGACGCTGGTCGGGGTCTTCTTTGCAAGCCAGATCTATATCTATTTTGCGCGCACGGAACGCTTGCTCTCGTTTGGGTGGGCGCTGGCGTGGCAGATGACGGCCGTCTATGTCTTTGCGATTTCAACACCGCTTGTGCTGTGGCTTGCGCGGCGCTTTCGCATCGAGCGTTTTGGCTGGCGACAGAGCGCGCTTGTTCATGCGCTCGCCGGCACGATCATCGCGGCGGTTTGGTCTGCGAGCCATGTCCTTATCGACATGTCGTTTTATGGCGATATCTCGAAGCTCACGCCGTCGCGCCTCGCGCGGCAGACGTTTATGAACCTCGACAAGGAGCTGCTCGTCTATTGGATCATCGTTTTGACGAGCCATGCGGCCAGCTATTATCGACGCTACCGCGAGGGCGAGCTGCGCGCTTCGCAGGCACAGCTTCAAGCTTTGAAGATGCAGCTTCACCCGCACTTTCTTTTCAACTCGCTGCATTCGATCTCTTCGCTCATCCACAAAGACCCGGAGGCAGCCGACCAGATGATCTCGCGGCTCGGCGACTTTCTGCGGATGACGCTCGACAACGCAGCGACGCAGGAGGTGGGACTTCGCAAGGAATTGGAATTCCTCAACTGTTATCTTGCCATCGAGCGCGTGCGTTTTAGCGACCGGCTCACGGCAGAGGTCAAAGTTGACCCGCTCGCGCTCGATTGCCGTGTCCCGAATCTTATTCTCCAACCAATTGTCGAGAACGCCATTCGTTATGGGGTCGCGCCTCGTTCCGCTCCGGGTCGCGTCGAGGTGTCGGCTGAGCGCAAAGGCGACACCTTGCGCCTTCAAGTCAGAGACAACGGGCCCGGCATACACGAAGCAGAAAACTCGATCCATCTCTCGCAGAGCGGCGTCGGCCTCGCCAACACGCGTGCGCGCCTCGAACATCTCTATGGCCCCGCCTATCGTTTCGAGATGGAGAACGACCCCGCAGGCGGTCTCATCGTGACGCTTGAACTGCCCGCCGTCGAAGATTCAGGCGACGCGAGCCAACCGCTTGCTCAGACAGGCTATCGCGGCGGGATGACGGCGCACGCGCTCGGTAGATAAAACTTATAACCCCAGAACTGACCAGCGCGTTGCCTCACGGTGCGCTCGACGCAGACTCTCTAAGGCGCGGCTTTCTTGACCATCGCGCGTGCGGTTTGACGTTCGTTTTGTTATTTTAAGCTTTCAGCGATTAGCTTTTAGCGGCTGGCTTTTTGCCTTTTGCTAATGGCTGACGAGCTAATAGCTAAAAGCTTTCAAAATGAACCCTGAACGCATCAGAAATTTTTCGATCATCGCGCACATCGATCACGGCAAATCGACTTTGGCCGACCGTCTGCTTGAGTTGACCGGCGCAGTCTCCGGGCGTGAGATGGAAGCGCAGGTCCTGGACGACATGGACCTTGAGCGCGAGCGCGGCATCACCATTAAAGCGCACGCCGTCCGGCTCGACTATCGCGCACGCGACGGCGAGCAGTATGTTCTCAATCTCATCGACACGCCGGGTCACGTCGATTTCAGCTACGAAGTTTCGCGCAGCCTTTCGGCCTGCGAAGGTGCGCTGCTCGTCGTCGATGCATCGCAAGGAGTCGAAGCGCAGACTTTGGCAAACACTTATCTTGCCATCGAAAACAATCTGGAGCTTATCCCCGTCATCAACAAGATCGACCTGCCAAGCGCCGAGCCGGAAAAGGTCAAAGAACAGATCGAGCACGTCATCGGTCTCGATACAAGCAACGCCGTCCCTGCTTCGGCAAAGACCGGAATGGGCGTGCCCGACATACTCGAAGCCATCGTCCGCGACATCCCCGCGCCAAAGGGCAGGACGGATGCGCCGCTCAAGGCTCTCATCTTCGATTCGTGGTACGACTCTTATCGCGGCGTGAT
>CBDUCU010000453.1:0-3786 GCA_965365725.1 uncultured bacterium
GAAGCTGTTCTTTTTCGTAAGGCGCGCCGGGCTTGTAGATGGGAAGCGTTGAAAGAGTCGATTTTTGTCCTACCTGAACATCGTGGCAGCCCATGCAGTTGTATTTCTTGATGACCCACCAACCCTCCTGTATGTCCTTCTGTTGATTTGTCGGTTGATAGAAGAAAGATACCGGGACGTTGGCCCCTTCCTCCCCACGACTCCCTAGAAGAAACGTCGTCAAGGCGACCCTCCATTCTTCGGTCAGAAAGGGCTTGGGCATGCGCAGGTGATCGGTGGGCTCCTTCTCTTTGCCAGCGTCGTAGATGGCAGGCTCGGTAATCTTGTTTTCAAAAAAGCCTTTATGGTTGTACCAAGATTTCTTCTCTTTCGTCTTGGGGTCAACCAGCTTCTCTTCGGTGTAAGGATTGATTCCGTCCTCGGCCTTGTGCGTCATCAACGCAAAGTCGAGACGCTCAAGCGGAGTCGCGCCTTCAGTCGTCAACTCTTTACCGATGCGCTGCTCGTCTTCAAAACCGCGTATCTCGTGGCAACCGGCGCAGCCATACTGTTTGATAAGAGCCTGGCCCTTATCGCGCAGTTTCGCGTCGTCCATAAAAGATGCTTCCGGATAGTTCGCGCGCGGCGAGAGAGACATCAGATAGGTGGCGATGTCGCGCGAATCCTGATCGGTGAGGCGGAAGTTGGGCATTACAGTCATGTTCTGAATCTGTAACTCCGCTCCGTCAATCGGACACTTGGAGTTGCCCGCGTCAAAGGAAAAAGGCAGGTTCTTTGAAGCGTAATCGGCAGGCGTAAGATCGCGTTTGTGCTTCGGACAATACGGCGCGGTGCGCTCTCGCGGGTTGTGAATCCAACGAACTAAATATTCGTAGTTTGCTTTTTCGCCGACCCTTTGAAGGTTTGCGGCAAAGCGACCGCCCATCGCCGAATCGCCTTCGCCGATTGAATGACAGCCGAGACAACCGCGCGTCTCGAAAAGGTCGCGGCCCTTGGCAGCATCGCCTGCGGGTTGTGGCGGCAGTTGTCCCTCAAAAGCCGTTTGCCAGAGATAGGCGGCGATTGCCTTTCGTTCCTCGTCCTGCGTCTTGACGGGCACGTTGATCCTGATATGGTCAGAGACCTTGTCCGCACCAGACAGATACCAATAGGTCGGCATCTTCGTGCCGGGACGAAAAGCCTGCGGATCTTTGAGCCATTCAGGGATCCATTCTTTGCGCAGTTTCAAACGCACGTCTTTCAAATTCGGCCCGACCTTCTTTTGATCCTGCATCAAATAACGCGACTGCACGTTTAATTGATCGACGCGCGACTCTAGCTGGCTGTTTGTCACTTTCAGGCTGACGGAGCGCGCCAGAAGACGTTGCGCTTCTTCGTCGCTCACGCCTTCGCCGCCCGAACGCTCGACCGCCGCACGCGATTCGCGTTCATTACCCGCAATCTCTTCTTCAAGTTGTTTGATCTCTTGACGCGTATTTGTCAGAGCATCGGTTTCGCGGTCGAAGCCTTCGTAACGATGGCAGCCGACGCAGCCGCGCTCGGCGAAGAGGTCTTTGCCGAGATTCAGAACATTTGCGCCTTGCAGAACGCGATCCTGAGAATGACATTGCTGGCATCCGGCCTCCATGTTCTCGCGTTCATACATCGGATGAAGCCAGTATTTATGACGACCATGCCCTTTGACGATGCTCGTCGTTGCGCGCCCATTCCCGCCATGACATGACGAGCAGCCAAACTTGTCTGGATTATGAATCTGCAAAAGCTCTTTGCTCGGATGGCTGACGAAAGCGCGCGCTAGCTGGTCGGGCCTGTTACGACGACTGACAGGCATCATGTCGCCCGCACGGATTTCAATCGGCTCGCGCACGCCGAGATGACAGGTTTCACAACGGTCAACGAGTTCGTCGGCGTTGACGTTGATCTGCCGCATCTTCATCTCAAAGTCTTTGTTTTTAGCAAGCAGTTTGTCAACGGTCTCTGCGTTGACACTTGTGATGTTGTTTTTGAGAAACTCGTCTCGCTCCTTGCGCAACTCGCTGGCCGGCTTTAACAACTCTCCGCGATGGACGAGTAGCTCGGCCTTTTCTTTCTTAAGCTGATTGTAGAGACCTTCCATCTCGCCAAAATTGAGACGGCGCGTCTCGGTCTGGCCCGAGCCGTTCGGCATCTCGATCTCGTCTTTACTCTCCTTTAACTCCTGAACCTCTTTGCGCAGGCCAGCTTTGTCGTCGTCGTCATGCGCCGACTCGATGCGATAGTTGAGGACGGTGATGTAGCCGCGCTTATCCTGAAATTTGTCAGAGATGGCGAGAAGTTGACGGTCGATGCGTTTGACGTGCGCGTCGATCTCCTGCACTTCGGTTTTAACGCCTGCTTCGGCCTCTTTCACCTGCGCATCGAGGGTTTGAAACTCCTCGCTTTCCCTGACCTGCTGTTCCGACTCGAAGCCGCGTTTCTTGATGCGCTTCAAATAGCGGTTGTAACGCGCGACAAAGCTCGACTGCATGTCCTTCCAGGGACGCTGCCCCTTTACTTCATCCCACAGCGCCCATGCGAGCACGCCCGTCAATAGAAGCGCGCAGATGAGAAGGATGCCGCTCGTCGAGCGTCGCGTGATGGGATCGTGCGCAGGCGCGTCCGCGTCTCTTTTGACGAGTTTGCCGGTGTCGGAGGTGTCGTCAGCCACGTCTCACTCCTTCTGCTTGATTGTCTCAGACGTTGAACCAGGGTGTGACCCAGATGTATTTGATCGTAAAGAGAAGCCTCAACAAAAGCTTGACTGGAAACAGCCACAGAATGGAGATGGCGAAAAACTGAAACGTCAGGTATTGCAAAAGGCTCGTCCGTTGAAGAATCTTCTTCTCAAACTCGTCGGCATTTGTCGCCCACTCTTTGAATCGCGCAAACGAAGTAAAATGGTCGCGCCGAAGCGGCCCGCGAAGCATCAGCCAGTGAAAGAAAAGTCCGCCAGCGAGAAACAACAATCCAACGACGAGCGCGCCGAAGATTTCACGAAACGGGGTTTGTGCGACAAAGGAGAGTCCCCAACCGGCAACGATGTCATGCAGATCTCTGTTGCGGTCAAACACAACAGCGTTGTGATCCCAACGCTGGCCGGGCCAGAACCAAATCCAGCCGGGGCCGCGTATAAACGTGCCGATGATGATGAGGAGAATCCACATCACAAAGCCCCACAAAAACATCCCGACCGCGAAACGTCTCTGTCGCCAGGTGTAGTAGCCGTTGCCGAGCGGGTTTGAGTCAACGTAAGGAAAGACCATCAGCCCGATGATGAGAAGCGTCGGCATGACAACGCCCGCAATCCATGGGTCGAAATAGACGAGCATTTCCTGTAGCCCGAGAAAATACCAGGGGGCTTTTGACGGGTTCATCGTCAAGTTTGGGTTGGCAGGTTCTTCAAGCGGCGCGTTGAGCGTGATCGACCAGACGAAGAGAATAACGGTGACGATGACGGCGGCCAGAAATTCGATGCGGATGAGATAAGGCCAGACGTGCAGCTCGCGCGCCCAGCCGGGTCGCCAGGGCAAGGTTTTGCGGTGATGTGTTTTGGCAAGCTGCGGGTCGGCCTGTAACGTCTCGACAAGCTGGTCGTTGGCGCGCGACTGCCTGAACCCGAGCCAACTAAAAAAGATAACGAGCGGAATCATCGCCACAATCGGCACGTTGTCGGGCGCGGAGCTAATCTTCCATAACTGATTCCAATCCTCGACCAAAAGCAGAAGAAGTCCGACGATGATGATTGCGCCGACAAGCCAGAGTAGCCAT
>CBDUCU010000454.1:0-3783 GCA_965365725.1 uncultured bacterium
TTTGCGGGCCGCAAAGCGGCGCGAGTTGCGACCCTCCAAACGCTCGCGCACGGCGCGCGATAGATAAAGAAGGTCTTCAACTCCGAAGGGTTTTAGAAGATAGTCGTAAGCGCCGAAGGCCGTCGCGTCGAGCGCTCCCAAGGCCGAGCCGTGTCCGGTCATCAAAACAACTTGCGTTTCGGGCAGTTCCTCTTTGAAACGACGCAACACCTGAAAGCCGTCCTTGTCGCCAAGCACCACGTCGCAACAGACAAGCGACCAATCACGGTCGCCGAGCATCTCGAAGGCGCGCTCGGCTGACTCGGCCTCAGAGACCTGCCAGCCGTCCTCTTTTAAGACCATGCCGACAAAAGCCCGGACGGGCTGCTCGTCGTCGATCACTAAAACATGCATGAGATTACACTCCAGTTCTGAAACTAACGGGTGAGGGCCAGATCAGGCGCTCCCGGTTTCGCGCCCGGCATCGAGAATCTCACGCACCTTGCGTGCCAACGCAGAGGAAGTAAATGGTTTTTGAATAAAAGCCGTGCCCTCTTTGAGCACGCCGTGATGCACAATGGCTTCGTCCGTATAGCCGGACATAAAGAGCACCTTCATCTCAGGACGGACCAGCGTCAGACCATCGGCCAGCTCTTTGCCGCTCAACTGCGGCATCACAACATCGGTCAGAAGCAGTTGAATCGACTCAGCGTGATGCTCGCAAAATCTGACGGCCTCGCCGCCCGTCGCCGCTTCGAGCACGGTGTAGCCGCTTATCTCCAGAACCTCGCGCGTCATACGCCGCACCATATCGTCGTCTTCAACCAGGAGTATGGTCTCCACCCCATGCGGATGATACGACTCCTGCGCTCTATTGTCCGTCTCGACCGTCTCTTCTTCGACCACCGGCAGATAGATCTTGAAAGTCGTGCCCTGCCCCAACTCGCTATAGACCCAGATGTTGCCGCCCGATTGTTTGACGATTCCATAGACGGTCGAAAGACCGAGGCCCGTTCCCTTTCCGAGTTCCTTTGTCGTAAAGAAAGGCTCGAAGATATTCTTCTGCACCTCGCGCGTCATGCCGCAGCCGTTGTCCGAAACCGTGAGCTGCACATATACGCCGGGCTGCACGGTGATATGCGTGTCTGCATATTGCTCGTCGAGATATATGTTCGCTGTAGTGATGGTCAGCTTGCCGCCCTTCGGCATCGCGTCGCGCGCGTTGATGCCGAGATTAAGAACGACCTGTTCGAGCTGCCCGGGGTCGGCCTTGACGGAGAACAAATCCTCTTCGAGCCGCGTCATCAATTCGACATCTTCGCCAATTAAGCGACGAAGCATCTTCTCCATATCGCGGACGACCGCGTTGAGATTAAGCACCCTCGGCTGCAAGACCTGTTGGCGGCTAAAGGCAAGCAACTGCCGCGTGAGAGACGATGCGCGCTCGCCAGCCTTTCTGATCTCTTCGAGGTTGCGATGAATCGCGCTGTGTTGCTCGACGCGCCTGACTGAAAGATCGGTATAGCCATTGATGACCGTCAGCAGGTTGTTAAAGTCGTGCGCCACGCCCCCGGCGAGCCGACCGACGGCCTCCATCTTTTGCGCCTGCCGGAACTTCTCGGCGCTCTCGCTCTCCTGCTCAAGCAGACGTAGGTTCTCGATGGCGGCGGCGGCGAGATTGGCTGCCATGCGCATGGCCGTTGCGTGCGTGCGCGTAAAGGCTGCCGGCTCCACGCTCTGAAGCTCGATGGCCCCGATGACGCGGCCCATCACAGACATCGGGACGATGAGCGAGGCACGCGGCGGACGCGGGTCAATCTCCATCCCCAGAGGACACGAGGGCTGATCTTTGAGGGCCGCTTGTAAATCGTCCTCGATAATCATCAAGCCCGTTTTGATGGCCCGACTGTGCGGGCTCTCTGACATCGGCATCACGGGCAGGTGTTTGACATCGATTTCAACACCGTCAGAACACGCAAAGACGGCGCGTCGCTCTGCGCGCGCTTCATCAAGGAGCGAGACAAAGATGCCGTTGCTTGGAGCTGAAGAAATGGCAAACTCGTGGACGGCGCGAAAGACCGTTGTCAGGTCGCGCGCCGCGCCGAGAGCCTGACCAAGCAGCGCGATTCTTTCAACTAATCCTTCATATTCGGTGATTGCGCGACGATTGGCTTCGGCCAGCGCACGCTCGGCGCGTTTGCGTTCTGTGATATCGTGCTGCGTGCCCCAAATTCTACACAAGCGGCCTTCTTCGATGATGCCGATCATGTTGTTTGTAAAGCGCCGCATCTCGCCCGTCACCGCCAACTCTTCCGTCTCCACATCGACAAGCGAATAGCTGGAGCGGATGAATGCGCGAAACAGCTCGCTGCTTTTGTCGGGATCAGGAATCAGATCGGCTGTGCGCGCGCCGATCATATCTTCGGCCCGCGCATGTCCATACATGCGCGCCATTGCGTCATTACACTCTGCCATAAAACCGAGTTGATGACAGAGTGCGATCTGCTCGTCTTCGTCGAGCGTAACGGGGATCGGCTCGCTCAACTCGAAACGCCAGATGCCCTCGGAACTATTGACGACAAAGGCGCGGTAGCGCTCTTCGGATTCACGCAGCGCCGAGCCGTCGCTCACGCGCGAGCGCGTCTCGCGTGAGATGCTGATGAGTGCGACAACCGCGCCCGACGTATCGGTAACGGGCGCGATATCCAGTGAGATGTCAATCCTTCGCCCGCTTTTGCGTTGCGCTTGGGTCGCAGTTTTCTCGACCGGCTTACCGTTGCGCGCCGCTCTGTACAGCTTCTCTAAGGCGTTTAGATTCTCCGGCGGGAGGATGATTTGAAGTTGACGGCCCACCGCCTCGTACGCCGAAAAGCCGTAGATGCGCTCGGCACCACGATTCCAACTGAGGATGGTGCCGTCAAAGGCGTGGGCAATAAAAGCGTCGTCGGAGAACTCGACGACTGAAGCCAAACGCTCGACGACCGCCGCGCCCGCGCGCTCGTTGAGAGCAAATTTTCCCTTTAAGAGATTCACTCGACACTCACTCAATATCTGCCGCTCGCAATCGCCTATCCGAGGAGACTTCAAACGACGCGTGATGTAAGGAGAGAGACACAACTCTCGCACACGTGTCGGGTGTGGCGAGCCTTCTGGGAAAGGAGCTTTTTCAAAAGGTCTCGGTGCAAGCAGGCAGAATGCTTTGACCCTTTGATATGTGCTCTAGTTGATTCGACGATTACTTACGGGAGTGAGGGGTTCTGGATCAGGACTTGCCGCCTCAATCACCGTCAGGGCCGCGTCCGAAACGCGTTTATGTAAATAAACTGATCCCCGTACAGGATGTCATTTGGCAGAGCTATTTAGATAGAGGGGAGTCGGTTTTAGTTGTCAAGGGAAACTCCCTAATTGTGTGGGGGAATTCCCCTCACGCATCAAGGAAAACAACCCACTTATCGATAAATATTTCTTCAATTATCTTCAAGCCAGCCCTGAAGAAAAGCATAGCGCACCAGTTCGACGCGACTCTTCAAGCCGATGCTCTTCATACCGCGATCCTTCGTATTTTCGACTGTCTTCACGCTCACCCCCAACGTTTCGGCGATCTCTTTGTTGAGATAACCCTTAGCCGCAAGTCTTAACACGCGCTCCTCGCTCGGACTCAGACGCGGTGCCGGCGCATCTTCGCGTGCGTGTCGCCCGGCACGCGCACGCAGAACCTTCTCCTGCATCGCCGAGTCAATATAAACGTTGCCCTTCTCGATCTTGCGGACGGCCAGCAACACTTCATCGAGGTCTGAGGATTTG
>CBDUCU010000455.1:0-3782 GCA_965365725.1 uncultured bacterium
GTCAGGAGCGTCATCGTTCCGTCCGCCTTGACCACGAGCGTCTGGAAGAAGCAGTAGCCGAAGCTGTCGTAGCCGGTAAGCCAGTACATGCTTTCCTGGGCAAAGAGCAGCAGGGCTTCCAGCTTTTCCTCGCGCATCTTCTCGACAAGGCGCTCGAGCCGGGCGGCATATTCCTCGCGTTCGAAATGCAGCGCCATATTACTTCTCCGTCATCGCTATTGCGGAAATCTGGCGACCGTAATCCGGCTCGCCCCGGTGCGTGGTGCGCCGGTAGCTGTAGAAGCGCTCCGCATCCGCATAGGTGCAAAGGTCGGTGATCGCGCCGGCGCCGACGCCGGCGGCGGTCAGGCGCGCCCCGATGAAGGCCGGCAGGTCGAACATGGCGTGGCCTTCCTTCGCGCTCGGGCGGAAGAAGCGCTCGTTCTGCGGGTCGGCATCGCGGAAGGCATCTGCTGGAATGAGCGTCGTGGTGACGATGCTGCTCGTAATGAGAAATACGCTCATGATGAGAGCCGCCGTCATCAAAAGCTTACGCGTGTTGCGGATGCGCCCTTGCGGGTTTTTGTCTGTATCTTCCGGCGCGCCTTTGACAAGTGGCATGACGGCCACACCCGTCTCAAAACCTGAAAGCCCCAGAGCAAGCTTCGGGAAGAGAAAGAGCGCCATGCCGATCATCAGAAAGACGTTGCCGTTGAGTTGCACTCCATGCGGGGCGGCATTCAACAGGTTCGTTGTCCAGTTCGACAAAACGTCCGGGTGCGTTACCACCTCATAGAGACCTCGCGCGATGACGACAAAGTTGAGCAGGAGATAAGTAGCAACGAGCAGGACGGCGATGCCGATGGCCTCTTTGAAGCCCTTGATAAAGATTGCGCCCAGCAAAGTGATAAGCAGAAGCGTGATGCCAATGGCCCAGCCTGCGCCCTCAACGTGCCAGCCGCTCATCTCTGCAAGGTGATGAATGTACGGATTCTCGATGATGTGCGCGGTTGCATCCGCCGCCGAAAGCGTAATCGTGATGATAAAGTCAGTCGCCACGAAGCCGAGCAGCACAAGGACGAAGAGCTTCCCTCGCCAGCGCGACAGAAGGTTCTCAAGCATCGAGATTGAGCCTTCGCCGTGCGGGCTTTCCTGCGCAACACGCCTGTAGATTGGAAGCGCGCCAAAAAGCGTAAGCAAAACAAGGATAAGCGTAGCGATAGGGGCGAGCGCGCCAGCCGCGACAAACGCGATGCCGGGTTGATAGCCGAGAGTTGAGAAATAATCGACCCCGGTCAAACACATCACCTTCCACCATGAATGTGTATGATGCGGGCCGTGCTCTTTTTCAAACGGCCCCTCCATCTCTTTGACGTGATCCTGGAGAAGCCATTGCTTGAGGCCGCGTCGCGCGGATTGACCGGCGCTACGCTTAGCAAAATTTGTGTTCTTTCTGCTCATCAACAAATCTCTCCAGCCGCGTAAAAACAAAAAAAGACGCGGAGCGGCAATGTGCGCTCCGCGTCTTTCGTAAAAATTCGCGGCGATGTCGCCCTTCCAATGAGCCTACGAGGTTAGCTGACGGGCTTGGACAAGGAAGTGTCCTACGCGCTTGAAGGCTTCCCAGAAAGCCCGGCGCGATTCGCCCCGTGTCCCGCGCTTTGGCGAGACGTTTGGTTCCCCCGCGTCATCCATCTCGGCCCGTTTTCACAGGCGGCAGACGACTTCGGCAGACAAGTTGTCAACGACCAACATCATACGCCCTTTCCAGAGGCGAAATCAATTGCGGGTTGAAACTGCAAAAAAGGCGTGCAAACTCGCCATTCCGCTTATCCCCCAACGTGTACAGAGGGGCGTTTCTCCGAATCCTCTTCGGCCTGACGAAGAATTTCGCGCGTGACGGGCGCAGTATCGCCCTCGCCGAAGGCGATATATCTGAGCAGATACATTATCGGATTGCCCTCGCTCCAACCGAAATAGATATGCGGTATCTTTCCCGTCTGATCTCGCAAATGCAGTAGAAACGCAGCAATCGCATTCGGCACGGCAGGACTTCGCGCTCGCAGCACCTTGTAACCCTCAACATTGACTCCTCTGACTCTCAATAAACCTGAAAACTCTGATGCATCGCCCGGCGTGACTTCGAAAAACAGCACGGGGTCGCGCGATGGAATGTGGTTGTCGAGTCGTTTCTCTCTCTCCTTGAATTGATATTCCGCTGCATCTCCTTTGTCTCGCCGATTCGCTACAATACGAATGTCTCCCATACTGCTGATTTCACCGATGAAGCGGCTTGCCGTCTCGTCCAATTCGATCTTTTCGACGCGCAATTCAGTCGTTCGCCAAACGCGTGAGATAAGCGAAGTAAAGATAATCGCGGCGATAAAGAACGAAGCGATCTTGATCCCCGAAGGTTGTTCGATGACGTTGACAACGGTCGTGTAAAGAAAAACAAGCGAGATGATGAGAAATGCCCACTTCGTCCAGCCGGGCTGTTGCCAGACGGCCAGCGTGACGGCAATCGCTGCCGAACCCATCAGGACGAGCACGCCCGTTGCATATGCACCGGCCTGCGCATCGACTTCAGCCTTGAAGCCGATGGTCACGATAAAAGCGATGGCCGTGTAGATGAGCACAAGCGGGCGCGTCGCTTTTGCCCAGTTGGGGGCCATCCCGTAGCGCGGCAGATAGCGCGGTACGATGTTAATGAGGCCGGCCAAAGCCGAAGCTCCTGCAAACCAGAGGATGAGAATCGTGCTGATGTCGTAGGCCGTTCCAAAGAGGTCGCCGAGATAAAAATGTGCGATATAAGCCAGCGCGCGCCCGCTTGCCTTGCCCGCTTCTTGCGTCTCGGTCGCGGGACGAAATTCATCGGGCGGAATAAGCATGATGGTGACGAGGCTGCTCGTTATCAACATCACGCTCATGATAAGAGCGGCTGCAGTCAAAAGCTTTTTTGTGTTGCGGATGCGGCCCGTCGGGTTCTTCTCCGTATCGCCGGGGTCGCCCTTGACAAGCGGCATGACTACTACGCCCGTCTCGAAACCTGAAAGTCCAAGCGCGAGCTTCGGGAAGAGAAAGAGCGCCACGGCGATCATCAAAAAGACGTTGCCGTTTATCTCGATGTTGTGCGGCGCAGCCGTCATCAGACGGGTCGTCCAGTCTGAGATCACCGAGGGATGCGTAGCTATTTCATAAAAGCCGCGCCCGATGACGATTAGGTTGAGCAGAATGTAGATGATAACAATGATAACGGCGATGCCGATGGCTTCCTTAAAACCCTTGATAAAGATCGCGCCGAGAAAGCCAATCAAAGCGAGCGTGATGCCGATGTGCCAGCCATGACTCTCGACGTTCCAACCGCGCGCGTCAAACAGATGGTGAATGTATGGATTCTCGATGATGTGCGCGGTTGCGTCCGCCGCCGAAAGCGTGATCGTGATGATAAAACCCGTAGCAGCAAAACCGAGCAGCGCGAGGACGAAGAGCTTTCCCTTCCAGCGCGACAGAAGGTTCTCAAGCATCGAGATTGATCCGTCGCCGTGCGGACTAGCCTCGGCTACGCGTTTATACATCGGGAGCGCGCCGAACAGTGTCAGAAGAACGAGAACGAGCGTGGCAATGGGCGCGAGCGCGCCGGCGGCGACCGCAGCGATGCCCGGTTGGTAGCCGAGAGTTGAGAAATAATCGACCCCGGTCAGACACATCACCTTCCACCATGCGTGTGGGTGGTGCTGGCCTTCGCGTTCGTGCGGGCCTTCAATCTCTTTTACCTGACCTTGAAGAAACCAACGCTTCCAAGG
>CBDUCU010000456.1:0-3772 GCA_965365725.1 uncultured bacterium
GGCCGCCACCGCCGGGGCCGCCTGCCGCGCCTTCGGGCCTCTGCCCTTGCTGCTGCGCGCCGCCTTGTGCCGGAGGGCCGCCCTGTTGTCTTGCGGCGAATCCGCCGCCCATCGCGCTCATGTCGGGAAAGCGCTTGAGCATCGAATCGCGGCTTACCACGACGGCGACCTCTTGATTGCCCTGCGCGCTCTTGATTGTGATCTCATTCTTTGCCGCATCGACGGCCGTCACCGTGCCGAGAATGGTGCGGAATGAACCCGACACAACCTCTTCAGCCGAGAGTTGTTTTCCATCCGCGCTTTTTTCGCCTTTGGCGCGAAGCTGATCGCCGACTTTCAACTCTTCAAAGGTCGAGGATTTGGCATCTGCAAACTTCACCGAGTCGGGCGCGTAGCGTCGAAACTTTGTACTGGGCACTGCTGTGATGACTGCTGTCTGCACACCCTCAGCCGTCCGCCCCGTTGTCAGCGTGATTGCCTTTGTCGCAGGATCAATCGCCGAAATTGTGCCGACAACGCCGCGCGCCTTCCATTCGGCGCGGTCGGCCTCCTGCTTGGCCGCTATATCAGACTTCGTGTTGACGATGAGGATGCGCGCCATGACCGTCTTTTTATCGTTTGAGACGGCTCCGCGTGCAAAGACGCGGTCGCCCGCGCTGATTTCCGCGAGCGTGATCGGGGTCGCCTTGTCGATGCCGGTCGAACCCGGAGGGTTTTTAAGGATGCGTGAGTTGTCAGCAACCGAAGCAATCACGACCGAGCCTGCGTCGGTCTTGATGAACACTTGTTTTGCCGCCGCATCAACGGCTGCCACCTCACCGATCACGCCGTTTGTGGTGATGCCGGGGTCAGTCTTCTGTCCCGCAGATGCGTCTTGCGCGCGCGCGCTTGTGCCGAACGCACAGACGGCGAGAACGAAAATCATTAGAAACTTTTTCATCAACAATTCCTCTTATCCGAAGCTAGTATTTGAAGGATTGAATATGCAGTCTGAGACGGCAAGTGGTTCTACGTCCACAAGTAAGCCTTTGTTCCCAATCGAATCTTTGATACGGACGATAAAACCCCTTCGTTTTACCAAAAATTTACAACTCGTCGCCGTTCCCGCGAGGGCAAGCTGCACCCATCGGTGGAGAACCCTCTCGAAACTCCTCAAAAACTGTCAAAAAATTCCGTGTTTGACGGGATAATCGACAAGAATTTTAGACGTGCGTTTGTTTCTTTTGGTTTGCAAGGAAGTGACGCTTTTACGGTTAATCTGTGGTCTTACGGTTAATCTATGGTCTTAAAAGTCAAAGACCCTGCGCTGCAGCGCAGGGTCTTTCGATTAATAGCGACAAAGAATCTCTGTCGAGCCGTTATTTCTTCGGGTTTTTGAGCGCGTCTTCGATGATCAGCTTGAGGCCTTCGTATGTGCGGTCGCTGATACGCCTGCCGTTGATAAAGATAGTCGGCGTACCGCTCAGGCCAAGCTTCTGACCTTCCAGTAGATCACGCTGAACCTTTTCGGCAAACTTACCTGAATCGAGCGCACCGTCAAAGCGCGCGCGGTCAAGACCGATTGACGTAGCAAACTGTTTGAGATTGGCAACGTCGAGCGAAGATTGATTCTTAAAAAGCAGCGCAACGTACTCCCAATATTTGCCCTGCTCGCGCGCGGCTTCGGCGGCCTCGGCGGCCTTAAAAGCGTTCTCGTGTTGCGCGAGAGGAAAATCGCGTACGACGATGCGGACGCGGTCGCCGTATTCAGCCGCCAGACGGTCGATGACGGGCTGCGTCTGCGCGCAGCTCGGACACTGAAAGTCTGTAAACTCGACGAGCGTAACGGTCGCTGTGGTCGCGCCTTTCGACGGCTGATCGTCGGTCGTCACCTGATAGACGAATGGCTCGGGCGGACGGATAAAGGTTTGCACGCTGGCCGCGTTGCGCAGGCGCTGCGCGTAAGCGACCTCGGCGCGTTGTCGCGCCTGATCTTCAAGAAACTGGATGACCTGATATTTGACCTGTGCAAACTCTCCATTGATGCGCGCCTTGTTTTCGTCATAAAACTTTCGCGCGTCGGTTTCCGTCACGGTCGTCAGCTTTGAGCCGATCTCCGCGTCAAGCAGAGCCTTCATTGTTACGCCGCGTTTGCGTGCGTCCTCTTCGAGCAAGAGGTCGTTGATCTTCATATCAACTTCCTGCTTGCGTATGATATAGACCTGTTCCTGAACGCTTCCGATAAGCGGCTTGAGCGAGTCTTCGATGTCGCCCGAAGTGATGGGCTGTCCATTGACGACGGCGAAAACGCGTGCGCGTTCGGCATCTGTTACGGGAGCAGTCGGCTTCTGAACATTGACTTTGACATCGGACGCGGCGCGCAGACGCTCGGCGAAACTTTTGGCAGCCTCTTGCTGACGCTGCTGATAAAGATAGTCGATGACCTGCGCTTTGACCTGTTCAAACTCGGCCGTGATACGCGACCTATTTTGATCATAGAAGCTTCGCGCTTCGGTCTCGGTCGGCGTTTTTGCTTTAGCGACGATCTCTTGTTCGAGGAGCTTCGCTGTCGTTGTGCCGCGCTTTCGCGCTTCTGCGTCGAGCAGGCGCGAATTGATCTGTAAATCAAGTTCGGTCGAGCGTGCTTCAACGACCTGTTTTTTAAGAGCGTCGATCTGTTCGCGCGCGGCTGGGCGAATGTCCTGCGGCGTGATCTGCACGCCGTTGACGGTAGCAAGCACATCGGGAAGCGCGCGCGGCTCACAGCCGCATTCGTCAAACGGCGCGGGCTTTGCAACCACAGAAGTTGCGGCGGCGGGTGTCGCGCTGCTGACCCCGCTCGACGGTTTTGCAACGGGCGTTGGAGAGGGCGCAGGCGTTTTGCTCTGCGTTTCGCTTCTCTTTGCGGGCGGCGTAGTGCGACGCGTTTGACCCTGCACCGCAGAAGCGTACGCGTGCGTAAAGAGAATGGCTAAGAACAATCCGAAAAGCAGTTTCATTCGATTCTTCTCCGACACTAAATTCATCAACGGCTTCGATGCGCGTTGTGAAAAATCCCTTCACTTGCCCGTTCGATGCGTCGGGCCTTGCGTCTTAACTTTGCCATCTTCGCCGAGACGCTTGAGATAGGCAATGAGGTTGGCCGCGTCCTCTTTCGTCAAAGAGTAGCGCGGCATGGCTGCGACAAACTCGTTGCCGTCGGGGTCGATGCCCTCTGTCAGCGCGCGCGCAAATGATGATTCGTCAAAAGCTATGTGTCTGCGGCCTGATGGATGTCTATGCCCTTCCGGCTTGACGAGCTGCGGCCACACGAGCGCGCCCGCCATGATCCCGCCTTCGGCCTTTCCTTCGCCCTTTTTTCCATGACAAGATGCGCAGTCAAGCGTCGAAGCGTTTGTCTCCATCTCGTCAACCGTCGCCGTCAGCTTTTCGCCGGACAATCTTATGCCGCGATGGTAAATCGACTCGCCGCGTTTTTCCTGCTCGTTGAGCTCGCTCTTCGTCGATACGGCTGTTTGCGCTGCGAAGATAAATCGCATCGTGTGCATAGAAACAACAAACGTCGCAACTATGACGAGCAACACGAACGCCTTCATCTGCCAAACTCCCTCAAAATGTTTTTCTAGCCGGCGGGAAGAACAATTACGACAGGTTGGATTCTAGCACCACGAAAGACAGTTGGCGATTTCGCTTTAGCGCATGCGACCAAAGCTGCGCACAAACGCTGTCAGGCGCGCTTCCAACTGACGTTGTAGCGCGCCGTCAGCGCGAGTCCGAGACTTGTCACAATCAG
>CBDUCU010000457.1:0-3770 GCA_965365725.1 uncultured bacterium
CCGTCGCCATCCCCATCGAGCCGGGCGTGGCACCGCCGATATCGGCATGATGCGCACGATTAGCCACATAAAAGAGTGGCTGTCGGTTGTCCGTTGTTTGTTGAGGATGGACGTTTCTGTCGCGCTTCGAATTGCGCGCTGCTGCAACGGACGACGGACAAAAAACCGGCATGACGAGCGTCACATCCGGCAAATGCGTGCCGCCTGCGAAGGGGTCGTTGAGCGCGGCCACGTCGCCCGCGCCAAGCTGCAACTGCTTGAGCGCGGCGGCAACGGCCAAAGGCATCGACCCTAGATGGACTGGCATGTGGTCGCCCTGCGCGACGACGCGGCCCGCCTTGTCAAAGACGGCGCATGAATAATCGCGCCGCTCTTTGATGTTGGGCGAATGTGCTGTGCGGCGCAACGCAACTCCCATCTCTTCCGCCACCGACGTATAGAGAGAGCGGTAGATTTCCAGCGTCGTCGGGTCAAAGCTCTGTTTCGTTTTCATAATTTGAACGGATGGAAGCTAACTTAAAGCTTACGCGTAATTGAAGAAAAGAATTTCTCCTCGCTTCTCTGTGTCTCTGTGTTAAAAGAGAATTTATTATCATAGAGAAGACGAAGGATTAAGCATATTTAGCGGACGCTAAAACTGAGTAAACTGCCATCGTCGAAGCAGACATCAACCGTGCTGTTTATTGTACTATGTCGAAGGTTTTTGGTTATTCGGTCATGGCTCATGCGCAATGAGCAACCACGTCGGACTCTTTGATACGTTCATCAAATTACCAAAGTTGAATGAGAGAATGAATCTTCAAGAGCAGATCAAAAACGCGGGCGTAGTCGGCGCAGGCGGCGCGGGCTTCCCTGCGCATGTTAAGGCCGACTCAAGGGTCGAATACGTCATCGCCAACGGCGCGGAGTGTGAGCCGCTCCTTCATAAAGATTTCGAGCTGATGGTTCATTACCCCGAAAGAGTTGTGGACGGCGTACATCTCTTGATGCAGGCGACGGGCGCACACTCTGGCATCATAGGAGTAAAGGAGAAGAACAGACGAGCGATTGAAGCGATTGAAGCGGCGATTGGCGACCGGCAAAATATCAGACTTCACACGCTCGGCGATTTTTACCCTTCAGGCGACGAATACATCCTCGTCTATGAAGCGACCCGCAGACTTATCCCGCCGCAGGGCATTCCGCTCGACATCGGCATCGTCGTCAATAACGTCGAGACGCTCTACAACGTCTCCGCCGCAATCGAGGGCGCGCCCGTCGTCGAGAAGTTCATCACGGTCGCGGGCGCAGTCAATAGTCCCGCAACTTTCATCGCGCCTTTAGGCTTGAGCTACCGAGACGCGATTGAGATTGCAGGCGGCGCAAGCGTCGGCGAGTTTGCCGTCTTCGTGAGCGGCATCATGATGGGCAAGCTTGAGTTCAATCTTGAGCTGCCGATTACGAAGACTTGCGCGGGTCTGATCGTTTTGCCCCTCAATCATCTTTTGGTCGAGCGCAAGAGCAAGCCCACAGAGGCCATGCACCGCATCGGCAAGTCAGCCTGCGATCAATGCAGCTACTGTACGGAGCTTTGCCCGCGCTACACGCTCGGCTACGACGTACAGCCGCACAAAGTCATGCGAAGTCTATCGTTTACAGCAACGGGCGAAGACATCTGGAATCAGTTTGCACAACTCTGCTGCGCATGCGGGCTGTGTACGCTCTACGCTTGTCCGGAGTATCTTTTCCCGAAAGAGGCATGTGATAAAGGTAAAGATGATTTAAGAGCCAAGGGCATTAAGTGGGAAGGGCGCAGAGAGGTCGAGCCGCACCCGATGTACGAATATCGGCGCACGCCTCTGAAGCAGCTCGTCCAGCGTCTCGGCGTTGAGGAATATGACGTGGCGACTCCTTTACGCGACATCAGCTATAAGCCGGAGCGCGTCCGCATTCCTCTTTCACAACACATTGGCGCGGCTGCTGCACCCGTCGTCAGCGTCGGCCAGAGAGTCGGGCGCGGAGATTTGATCGGCGAGATTCCCGTAGACAAACTTGGGGCGCGCGTGCATGCAAGCATCGGCGGCGTAATTAGCGAAGTGGACGAAAACATCATCATCGAGAGCGCATAGTTTATGAAAAGAAATTCCATCGGGTTGATAGAGCTATCGAGCATCGCCGCCGGTTACATGGTCACGGATGCGATGCTCAAGGCCGCCGGAAGCGAGCTTTTACTTGCGCGCTCAATCTGTTCGGGCAAATACATGACGATGGTGCGCGGCGAGGTGGCAGAGGTGACGGCGAGCGTCGAGGCAGGCTGCGAAATGGGTCGCGGTTTTATCGTCGATACATTCATCATTCCCAACCTGCACGACTCAATCTTTCCGGCCATTTACGGGTCGAATAAGTTCGACCGCCTGGAATCGCTCGGCATCCTCGAATCCTTCTCCGTCGCCTCGCTCATCGAAGCGGCTGACGCTTCAGTGAAAGCGGCAGACGTGCAACTGCTGGAGATTCGTCTGGCGATGGCCCTGGGCGGTAAAGCCTTCGTTACAATGAGCGGCGCGGTGTCTGCGGTGCAGGCGGCTGTGGAGGCAGGCGCGCAAGTGCTCGGCCGGAAAGGCTTGCTCGTCTGTAAGGTCGTTATCCCCGCGCCCAGAAAAGAACTGTTGACAGAGATGGTTTAAGTTTGAAAACAGCCTGCCGTGTATTTACGAACGAAAGCGCACGCTTCGTCTTAACCTTTATAATTCGATGATGAGATTTCCGTGTGCGTCAATCCGGCAGCTTACGCCTTCGGGTACAAGCGTCGTCGATGAATATTCAGTGACGATGCAAGGCGTGCACAGACGCGCGCCCGCATTCAATTCTTCACGCACATAAACGCCAACCTCTCTCGCACCATCGTCGAAATAGGCTCGCGCGCGCTTCTGGGCTTTAACGATCCCTCCATCTTCAATACGCGCCGCACGCTTTCGCTTCAACTTCTCGACAAGCCCGCGCGAACGAAGACGCGCGCTGACTATTTCAACTGCGCCCGCGCTCTGCGCGTAGCCATAACGCTGCTCGTGTGCGCGGTGAAAGCGTTCTATGAGACGCGCTCCGCTCAACCATTCGATCTCAAGCTCGAAAGATTGTCCGCGATAGCGCGCGTTGATTGAACGCGCGTGACGCTGTTTTGATTCTTCAAAGCCCTCGCGCAAAAGCGAACGCCGCGCCTCTCGTTCCATTTGACGAAAGGCGCGCTCAAGTCGTTCGCGTGCGTCTTTCTGATGAGCGTCGAGCATCACGGTGCGGCTCTGATCCCTCAACACGTCGGACGCAAGCGCGCCCGTAGCCGAGAGCGCGCCCGGGTCTGCGGGAACAATGACGCGCGGGATGCGCAACGCGCGCGCAAGCTCGACGGCATGCAGCCCGCCCGCGCCGCCAAAAGAGACGAGCGAAAACGAGCGAGGATCATACCCGCGCTCGACCGAGACGACGCGCAGAGCGCGCTCCATCCCGACGTTGACGACGCGCAAAACGCCGAGCGCCGCTCGCTCAGCCGAAACTTTGCTTGCACTTGCCTCGCTCATCTCGCGCGCCAGAATGGTTAATGCTTCCTTAGCGCGCTTCTCATCAAGCTCAAAACTTCCGCCGAGCAGATGCGCGCCGCCGAACCTTCCCAACACGAGATTAGCGTCCGTCACGGTCGGCAAAAGCGAGCGACCATAACAGGCCGGGCCGGGATTTGCGCCCGCCGATTCCGGCCCAACGCGCAGAGAGCCGCCAGCATCGACGCGCGCGATTGAGCC
>CBDUCU010000458.1:0-3760 GCA_965365725.1 uncultured bacterium
ATCAGAGCGCCGTCCGTCGCCGCTTGCGCGCACTTACGAGGAGGCTCTGCCGCCTGAGCCGCGTGTGCAGGGCGCGCCCGGCTTTGTCTAGAGCGAGCGCGACGACGCGGAGCGCGTCTTGACACCGGCGCAACGCAACTTCGAGCTGCGCGAGCCGCAGGCCGAATATCGCGCTCTGCAAAAGATTTGGGAGCAAGAATTGACCGAGTACGGCTGGGCAGATCAAGCCACAGGCGCGGTGCGCATCCCCATCGACGAAGCGATGCGCCGATACGCCGCGACGCAGGCACAGAAGGCGCAGCCGCAGCAAGGCTTGCAACAGCAGGGTGCGCCGTCGCAACAGCCGGGCCAACAAATCCCGTCGCCCGCAAGCTCGGGCCGCGCGCCCGAGCAGAGAAATCAGTAAGCGATAAGCAGTTTTAGAGAAGTGTTTATTATGAAGTTTGTGAGAAATATTTTTTTGAGCCGGAGAGCGTGGGCCGCCTGCATTTTACTGCTTACGGCTTACTGCTCTCTGCCAGACGTGCAGGCGCAGTACGGTCGTCCGCCCGCGAGCAGTATGCCGCGCGGCGGTACGCCCGAAGTTTTGAAGTCGGTCAGCATCGAGCAGAAGTTGAATGAACAGCTTCCGCTCGACGCGCAGTTCCGCGACGAGTTCGGGCGCGACGTTTCTTTGGGGGAATTTTTCAAGCCGGGCAAGCCCGTCATGTTGGCGCTCGTCTATTACGAGTGCCCGATGATGTGCAATCAGATTTTGAATTCGTTGACGGGCGCGCTGATGGCTTTGTCCCAAACGCCGGGTAGAGATTTCGAGGTCGTCGCCGTCAGCTTCGATGCGCGCGAAACTGCGGAGCTTGCGTCGAAGAAGAAGGCCGCCTACATGCGCCGCTACGGGCGCAAGGAATCGGAAGCGGGCTGGCACTTTTTGACAGGCTCGCAGGAATCAATCGACCGTCTGACAAAAGCTGTCGGCTTTAATTATGCGTGGGACGAAAACTCAAAACAGTTTGCGCACAGCGCGGCCATTATGGTCGCAACGCCGGAAGGGAAGCTCTCGCACTACTTTTACGGCATCGACTACGCGCCGAAGTTTTTGAAGCTCGCGCTCGTTGAATCGTCGGGCGGAAAAATAGGCTCGCCCGTCGATCAATTAGTTTTGTACTGCTATCACTACGACCCTGCGACGGGCAAATACGCGCCCGTCATCCTCAATATCGTGCGCGCGGCAGGAGTGGTGACGATTTTCGGTATTGTTGCGCTTGTGCTTGTTATGAAGCGCAGACGCAAAACAGGCGGAGAGATTTGGGAGACGCAGATTAAATCGGGAGGCGCGGCGTAAGGTGAGCGCATTACTGCAACAGGTTTGGGTGCCGTTTGCGCCCGATCAGGCTTCGACGTTCGCGCCCGAAGTGGACGCGCTCTATCTCTTTCTCGTCCTGCTGACGCTCTTTTTCTCGGTCGCCATCTCGGCGGCGGTCGCCTTCTTCGCCATCAAGTATCGCCGTCGCTCGCACACGGAAGTCCCGCGCCCGCGCGCCGGAGCAATTCAGCTTGAGCTTTTGTGGACGATCATCCCGCTTATCATCGCGCTCGGCATATTTACATGGGGGTCGAGCGTCTATTTCAAGCTCTACCGCGTGCCCGAAGAGGCGATGGACATCTACGTCGTCGGCAAACAGTGGATGTGGAAGTTTCAGCACACGACGGGGCAGCGCGAGATAAACGAGCTGCACGTTCCCGTCGGCGCGCGTGTGAAATTGACGATGACGACCGAGGACGTGATTCACAGCTTTTACGTCCCGGCCTTCCGCATCAAGATGGACGTTGTGCCCGGCAAGTATTCTTACACTTGGTTCGAGGCGACAAAGCCGGGCAAATATTATCTCTTCTGCGCGGAGTATTGCGGGACGAACCATGCGGGGATGGGCGGCTACGTCTATGTGATGGAGCCCGACGAGTTTCAGCAGTGGCTCTCGGGCGCGGCGACAGGCTCGCCGGGAGAGCAGGGCAAAAAGTTGTTTCAGGATCGCGGCTGCGCAACCTGCCATCAGGAGGACAGGGTTTTGCGCGCGCCCGCTTTGCGCGGACTCTTTGGCAGCGAGATTACATTGGCCGATGGGTCGAAGCAGCGCGTCGATGAAGATTACATACGCGAATCGATTGTCGAGCCGCGCGCAAAGCTCCACGCGGGTTTTGAGCCGATCATGCCGACCTATTACCGTGAGCAGTTGTCGCAGGAGCAGATACTTCAAATCATCGCTTACATACGCTCTTTGGGCAGCGAGCAGGGAGGCGCGATGGGAAGCGGCGGCGGCGGAGCGACGACGACAACCGGAGGAGTGTCGCCCGAATCGCAGCGCATGAATCCGATTGGGCCGACCGATCCGCGCACCGCCGCCGGCACAGGGCCGCAATCGACGACGCTTCCGTCGCAGACGGGTCGCCCGGCAGGCGCAAACGCCAACTCCGCGCCGCGCCCTAATCAATAGCGTGCGAGAAGATTGAGTCCGAAAGGTTTTTCGTCAGAGCAGGGATAAAGAATTATGAGCAGCAATATTGACAGACCGGGCGCAGCGGTTTCCGAATGGCGCGGTCGTCTTCCGAATCTCAACTATCTGAATGCGGACTACGGCATCAAGTCGTGGCTCTTTACGCTCGACCACAAGCGGATCGCGCTGCTCTATCTCATCAGCGTCTCGATCTTCTTTGCTTTGGGCGGAGCCTACGCCATCGCCATCCGCATCGAGTTGATGACTCCCTTGAGCGACATCGTCCAGTCGCAGACCTACAACAAGCTGTTTACGCATCACGGCATCTTGATGGTCTTTTTCTTCCTCATTCCGGCGATTCCCGGTGTGTTGGGGAATTTCCTGATCCCGCTCATGATCGGCGCAAAGGACTTGGCCTTTCCGCGTCTGAACCTTCTCAGTTGGTACATCTACATGGCGGGCGGGCTGCTCGCGTTGTGGGCGTTGATGGCGGGCGGCGTTGATACGGGGTGGACTTTCTACGTTCCTTACTCGACGACCTTTTCAAACACCTACGTCGTACTGGCCGGTGTCGGAGTTTTTATCAACGGGTTCTCTTCGATTCTGACGGGTCTTAACTTCATCGTCACGATCCACACGATGCGTGCGCCGGGGATGACCTGGTTTCGTCTGCCGCTCTTTGTCTGGTCACACTACGCGACGAGCCTGATTATGATTCTGGGCACGCCCGTCGTCGCAGTGACGGTGCTGCTCGTCGCGCTCGAACGTCTCGCGCACATAGGCATCTTCGATCCGGCCTTAGGCGGCGACCCCGTCCTCTTTCAACATCTTTTCTGGTTCTATTCGCACCCGGCGGTCTATATCATGATTCTGCCGTCGATGGGCGTTATCTCCGAACTCGTCGCCACGCATTCGCGCAAGCCCGTCTTCGGCTATTCGTTTGTCGCCTTCTCGTCGATTGCGATTGCCGTCTTTGGCTTCCTCGTGTGGGGCCATCATATGTTTACGAGCACGCAGTCGATCTACGCGGGGCTCGTCTTTTCGGTGCTCTCGTTTATCGTGGCGATTCCCTCGGCGGTCAAGACCTTTAACTGGACGGCGACGCTCTACAAGGGTTCGATCTCGTGGGACACGCCGATGCTTTACGCACTCTTCTTTATCGGCCTGTTTCTGATCGGCGGCATGACGGGAATGTTTCTCGCAGCGATGGGTCTGGACGTACACGTCCACGACACATATTTCGTCGTCGCACACTTCCACTATGTGATGGT
>CBDUCU010000459.1:0-3759 GCA_965365725.1 uncultured bacterium
GCGGTCGATATGTTTATCGTTGAATCACAAGAAGGATATTGTTGAGAGGTTGAGTAATAAGGTTTATGAAAAAAGTCGGTTTTATAAGTTTGGGTTGTCCAAAGAATCTTGTTGACAGCGAAGTGATGATGGGTAGTTTGCGCGAGTCGGGTTATGAGATCACGACCGATGCAACGCTGGCTGACACAATCGTCGTTAACACATGCGGCTTTATCGACGCGGCTAAAAAAGAGTCGATAGACGCAATTCTCGAAGCGGCGCGATTAAAGACTGAAGGCAACTGTCGCCGTCTCGTCGTCGCGGGCTGTCTGGTCGAGCGTTACCGCGATGATTTGCGCGCTGAGCTTCCGGAAGTTGATGCCTTTATCGGGACAAGTCAAATCAGCGACATCACAACCGTCGCCGATGAAAAGGTCAATGCTCGTTCGCTTCCCGTCCTGCCAATCGGCAATCAAACGGCGACCTATCTGTACGACGAATCCACGCCGCGCCTGCTCGCCACGCCCAGCCATTTCGCTTATGTGAAGATTGCCGAAGGTTGCGACCGCCCTTGCGCCTTCTGTTTCATTCCGCAGATGCGTGGACATTTCCGCAGTCGTCGCTTCGGTTCGGTCGTCGCCGAAGCAAAACAACTCGCCGAGCAGGGCGTAAAAGAGATCATTCTGGTTGCACAGGACTCTTCTCGTTACGGTGAAGACCTGGGCGAGGCGGACGGTCTCGCGCACCTGCTGCGCGAGCTGGCAGGGCTCGACCAAATCGAATGGGTCAGAGTTATGTACACCTACCCGACGCACGTCAGCGACCTGTTTCTCGATGTAATGGCTTCCGAGCCAAAGGCCGTCAAGTATCTCGACCTGCCCTTGCAACACGCTTCGCAAAACGTCCTTAAGCTGATGCGGCGCGGCGGCACGCGCGCCAGCCTCGAACGCCTGATCGAGCGCGCGCGCGTGCGCGTCCCCGGACTTGCCGTTCGCACCACCTTCATCACGGGTTTTCCGGGCGAGACGGAAGAAGATTTTGAAGAGCTTGTCTCATTTGTCCGCAACGTCGAGTTTGAACGCGTCGGAGTCTTTACATATTCGGACGAAGAAGGGACGGCGGCCTTTGACCTTCCTGATAAGGTTGACGCAAAGACGGCGGCGCGTCGGCGTACACGGCTGATGAAGGAGCAGGCGCGCATCTCGAAGAGGAAAAATCGTGCGCGCATTGGCGAGACGCTGCGCGTAATGTTCGAGGGCGCGTCGCCTGAGACCGATCTGCTCTGGCAGGGACGCGTCGAGACACAAGCTCCTGAAATAGACGGATGTGTGCTTATCAACGATGCGCCTGAAGGATTCGTCCCAGAGCGCGGCGACTTCGTCAATGTCCGAATCACAGAGGCGCAAGATTACGATCTTGTCGGTGCGATAGTAAGTAGCGAGTAGCTGGATGATGAATTGATTGGCTCTCGCACTGTTCTCATCTTTATCTGTTCATTTCATGCACACTGTAAAAGAATCGAGCGACACTCTGAACCCGGCGATTGTCGAGACCGCGCATATCGTCGTCCCGTCGCGCCGCCGGACGATTGCCGACTATGTGGCGCTGGCAATCGCTACGTTTGGTGTGGGATTGATTCCGCTCGCGCCGGGTACGTGGGGCGCAGGCGTGGGTGTCGTCATCTATCTTTTTCTAGGCAGAGTTGTTGAATTAGCGTTGACGGGCAATCAGTTTGCCACTGCGACGCAAAGCGCAGGGCGACCGTTTCAACAAACGTTGACGGCCCTGCTGCTCATTGTCATCGTCATCGTCTCGCTCGCCGGTACTTGGGCCGCGACGCGTGCGGAAAGATTACTGGGAAAGAAAGACCCCGGCGCAGTGGTGGCCGACGAAGTGGCCGGGCAGTTGATAACTTTTCTCTTCGTGCCCTGGGGCGCGCCTGCGTGGATGATAGCAACCGGCTTTATCGCGTTTCGCGTCTTCGACATCTGGAAGCCTTATCCGATTGATCGTCTCGAAGGACTCGAATTCGGACTCGGTGTGATGGCCGACGACGTGCTCGCCGGAGCATATTCCGCGACGTTGATGGCGATTGTCTCAGCTGCGTATCTGATGATTTAGGGAGAAACAATTATGGAAGAGTCGAAAGAAAAAACGGCGCAACCGAGCGCTGAAGGCGGACATAGCCGTGACGAAGACGCAACCAGCAGCGAGACGCTAAGTGAGATTGAAGAGGGCGAAAACGTCAAATCTCAACGCGAGACCGGTTCTCCGACTGAGACTTCGTCACCCAATCCAACACCCGCCAATTCATCCGAAGGCGGGCGCGCCGACGGTAGCGATACGGGCGGGCCGATGTAAAAAAATGTCCGTTGTCAGTAGTTTGTTGTCCGTCGTTTTGTTCGGGCAACTCGCCCCTTGGGTCGTAAGGTTCAAGATAGCGAAACGGAAACGACTGACAACGGATTACTAACGATGGACAAATGACTAATATCAAAATTTTTGTTGCCGACGACGTGAGCGAAAGCGGACTTGAGCCTCTGCGCGAGGCGGGCTTCGTCGTGGAAAAAAGAACCGGGCTCAAGGGCGATGATCTTATCGAAGCTCTACACGACTGCGACGGCCTCGTTGTGCGGAGCGAGACAAAGGTGACGGCGCAACTGCTGGATGCGGCGGGTCGTCTGCGCGCCATCGGGCGTGCAGGAGTGGGCGTTGACAACATCGACGTGGCAGCGGCCACACAGCGCGGAATCGTTGTGATGAACGCGCCCGACGGCAATACGATGACGACGGCAGAGCACGCCATTGCGCTTCTGCTCGCGCTTGCGCGGCGCGTGCCGCAGGGAAATGAATCTTTGCGTGCAGGGCGTTGGGAGCGCAAAAAATTTGTCGGTGTCGAGCTGCGCGGAAAGACTCTGGGCATCGTCGGCTTTGGACGTATTGGTCGGGTGGTGGCAAGCCGCGCGCGCGGTTTTGAAATGAAAGTTGTTGCATTCGATCCTTTTATCACGCCCGAACAGGCGCGTGAATCTGATGTGGAACTTGCCACGCTTGACGAAGTTTGCGCGCGCGCCGACTTTATTACGGTTCACACGCCTTTGACGGCGGAGACGCGAGGCATAATCGGTGAGCGCGAGTTTGCACAGATGAAAATGGGCGTGCGCATTGTCAATTGCGCGCGCGGCGGACTCGTTGACGAGCGCGCGCTGTATGCAGCGATCAAAGAGGGCAAGGTGGCGGGTGCGGCGCTTGATGTGTTTGAAGTGGAGCCTCCGCCGCCGGATCATCCATTGCTTTCTTTGGAAGAAGTGATTGCCACGCCGCATCTCGGCGCATCGACGCTCGAAGCGCAAGAGGGCGTGGCCGTGACGGTCGCCGAGCAGATGCGCGACTACTTTTTGACGGGCGCGTTGCGCGGCGCGGTCAATGTTCCTTCGCTCGGTGCTGAGGCGTTGCAGGCTTTGCAGCCATTTATCGAGCTGGCGGGGAAATTTGGAAGGTTTCAGGCGCAGCTTATTGACGAGCCTGTGCGTGAGGTGAGCGTCGAGTATGCGCGGGAGGCGGCGGAACTTGACGGCGCTCCGATAACGCGCGCGTTTCTCGCTGGTCTTCTGCAAAACATGAGCGCGCGGGTCAATCTCGTCAATGCATTTCTGATCGCTGCGGAGCGCGACATCTCTGTGACTGATTCATATAAGCGCGGCGCAATGGGCGAGATGAGACCACCCGTGCGTGCGCGCGTGACGACGACGACGGGCGAGCACACGGTGGCAGGCGCAC
>CBDUCU010000460.1:0-3746 GCA_965365725.1 uncultured bacterium
GCCCTGCTATAAATTTCCGGCGAAAGCATCTCGCCGAAAAGCACAACGTCGGGCCTCATCTCTCCGCCGCAATTTCCACAGCGCGGTGGGCGCTCCCTCTCGTCAAGCTCTCTGATGTCTACGTTCGCGGCACAAGCCAGACAACGCGCCCTCCAGACATTGCCATGCAGCTCAAGCACATCGCGCGAACCGGCTGCCAGGTGTAGTCCGTCGATGTTTTGCGTAGCCAGCGTGAAATTTTCAAACTTGTCCTGCCATTGTGCAAGCGCGTGATGGGCAGCGTTCGGCTCAACCTTCTTCAGCAGATTTCTTCGATAATCGAACCATTCCCAGACGGCTTTCAAATCTCGCTCGATCATCGATGCGGAAGAGATCACGTCAAAGGGCATACCCTTCCACACAGCCGCGCCGCCCCCGCCGCGAAACGTCGGCACACCGCTTTCAGCCGACATGCCTGCGCCCGTCAACACAAACACGTTTCGCGCGGATCGAAGCCGCTCGCGCAGACGCTCTGACCCAGATGGATTCTTCTGTTGAGACATTGACGGCACAAAGGATGGTAGCAGAGCGCGGACGCGCGATGTCAAGAGAAGCGCGCCTCGCGGCTTTGGCGCGTCGAGGTTGCGCTGCGTTATACTTTCGGCTTCGCTTCCCGCTCAGGATTTTCTCTTTACGTGAGCGCAGCGTGCTCTTCGTTAGTCAAATAAGGATAAGCGAAACTTCTTGAAACTCATCGAACTTCAGAAAAATTTGCGCGAGCGCGTCGGCCAAGCTGCGCGTGAGCGTTTTGGCGTTGATCTCGAAAATATCTCGGCTGAAGTCCCACCGCGCACCGAACTCGGCGACCTCGCCTTCCCTGTCGCCTTCGAGTTGGCGAAACGCATCAAGCAGGCGACCGGCGAGAAGCGCAACCCGCGCGCCATTGCCGACGAGCTAAAAAAAGATTTGGAAGCCGTCGAATTCGTCGCGCGCGTCGAAGTGGCCGGCGCAGGCTATCTCAATCTCTTCTACGACCGTGCGCGTTTTCTCTCCGGCTTGAATATCGATGAAGGGTTTGCTGCTGAAGACGCTTCTCGTCAAACACAGCCCGCGCATAAAACCATCGTCGAGCACACAAACATCAATCCAAACAAGGCCGCGCACATCGGCCACCTGCGCAATGCCGTGCTCGGTGACACTTTTGTTCGCACGGCGCGCGCTGCGGGCGAGCAGGTCGAAGTCGAAAACTATATCGACAACACCGGAGTTCAGGTGGCAGACGTTGTTGTGGGTTTTATCCACATCGAGCGGCTGTCGCTCGAAGATATTCGTTCGCTCGACGCGTCGCTTCCCCCTGAACGTCCCTTCGATTACTACTGCTGGGATTTGTATGCGCGCGTCGGTCTCTTCTACCGAAACGGCGATGCGGAAGCGAAAGAAGACGCTGAGAAAATAAAGCTTCGCTCGCAGACCCTGCACGACATCGAGCACGGTACAAGTCCGACTGCAGAGATTGCCGATTACGTGGCGACGCGCATCGTCAATTGCCATCTCGATACGATGGAGCGGCTCAACATACGTTACGACGTGCTGCCGCGCGAATCCGAGATTCTTCATTTTATGTGGGACAAGGCCTTCGCGCTGCTGAAAGATACGGGCGCGATTCGTCTTGAAACCGACGGAAAAAACAAAGGCTGCTGGGTGATGCCGATGGAGACGCACACCAGCACGGACGAGCATGAAGCGGACAAGGTCATCGTCCGCTCAAACGGTACGATCACTTACACAGGAAAAGATATCGGCTATCAATTATGGAAGCTCGGACAACTCGGCATCGACTTCAACTATAAGCCTTTCCGAAAGTACGATGATGGACACACGGTCTGGGTGACAACGAGTCAAACGGTTGAGACGGGCGACGCTTTTATCAAACCGCATTTCGGCGGCGGTCAAAAAGTCTATAACGTGATTGATTCGCGCCAGTCGTATACGCAGGACGTTGTTCGCAAGGGCGTGGCGGCGGTCGCACCCGATATCGGGATCGATTCAAGCGTGCATCTCGCTTACGAGATGGTCGCGCTCTCGCCTGCGGCATGCGAAGAACTGGGTCTCACGCTAAGTGAAGAGGATCGTGCGCGCCCGTTTATCGAGATGAGCGGGCGACGCGGGCTGGGCGTAAAGGCAGACGATTTGATCGACCGTCTGGAAGAACGCGCGCTCGTCGAGGTTAAATCGCGTCATGCGGAATTAGACGAAGCGAGCCAGAAAGAGACGGCGCGCATCATCGCCGTCGGAGCGCTGCGTTACTTTCTTTTGAAGTGGACGCGCAATTCAATCATCGCCTTTGACTTTCAAGAAGCGATCTCTTTTGAAGGCGAGACCGGGCCATACTGTCAATATGCAGCCGTGCGTGCCAACTCGATCTTTCGCAAGCTTGACGGGTCGGCGTTGGATAACGCCAAAGAAACGATTCGTGCATCGTCTCAAACGCCTGAAAGCACGGATGCGCTCAGTAAAATATTTGAGGGCGAAGCAGGCGACGAGCTTTGGTCGCTGGTGACGCTTGCGGCACGTCTCGATGAGGTAGTGCGTCAGGCTGCGACGGCGGCAGAGCCTGCGAACCTTGCTAAATATGCGTTCCAGCTAGCGCGCGCCTTCAATCTCTTTTATCATCGACACCGTATCATCGCCGAAGAGGATGCTCTGCGTCGTGCGACGCTTGTTTGCATCGCTGATTTTGTCAGACGACAGTTGACATCGGCTTTGCAGATTCTGGGAATTACAGTTCCTGAGCGAATGTAAAATTTACTGAGCACGATTAACCACAGAGACTAGAGCGACACAGCCAGAATCAATTATGTCTCTGTGACTAAACTTCCCGTCCAAATATTCAATCGAGAGTCTTTATATGCTCATTGTCATGAAGGCAGATGCGACCGAACGCGACATTGAAGCGGTCGTGCGCGTCATCAACGAAATGGGTTTTCGCGCTCACACTTTGCCCGGCGCGAACCGCACGGCCATCGGCGTTACGGGCAATCCCGGCTCAATCGACCCGACGCATTTCGAGAACATGCAGGGCGTGTCCGAAGCGATTCGTGTGACGAAGCCTTATAAGCTGATCTCGATTGATCTCAGACCTGAGAAGACCATTGTCCGCGTCGGCGATGCAACAATCGGCGGCGAAGAATTAGCCATCATCGCAGGCCCGTGCGCCGTCGAGAGTCGCGCGCAGGCTTTTGCCGTTGCTGAAGCCGTCCGGCGTAGCGGCGCACGTTTTTTTCGCGGCGGGGCTTTCAAGCCGCGCACGAGTCCTTACGCCTTTCAGGGGCTCGGCGAAGAAGGTCTTAAGATTCTCGCTGAGGTGCGCGAAACCTACGGTTTGAAGATCGTTACCGAAGCGATGGACGAGCATGGCCTTGAGATGGTCGAGCGTTATGCCGACGTGATTCAAATCGGCGCGCGCAACATGCAGAACTTCTCGCTACTCAAACGCGCCGGACGCTCGCGCCTTCCCATCCTGCTTAAACGCGGACTCTCGGCCACACTCGACGAATGGCTGCTCGCCGCCGAATACGTCATGTCCGAAGGCAACTACAACGTCATTCTCTGCGAGCGCGGCATACGCACCTTTGCGCAACACACGCGCAACACGCTCGATCTTGCGGTCGTTCCGGCTGTGCGTCGGCTCTCGCACTTGCCCGTCATCGTTGATCCTTCACACGGGACAGGCAAAAACTATATGGTCTCTGCGCTGGCACGCGCGG
>CBDUCU010000461.1:0-3729 GCA_965365725.1 uncultured bacterium
TTTAGCATGCGTAAGGTTATGAGTAAAGACTTTTCTTTGCAACGGTTTGTACGCCTAAGTTCAACATTCACATGAAGTAAGGGTTTTTAACTCATTTATTCGGCGAACACGGGGCGAACGGAATTCCGCCAGATGGGCATTGGCTACAAATATCATTTCAACAGTTGAAGATAGGAGGCTGAAATAGATTCCACAGTGTGGAAAAGGAAGGTGGATTTTTTTCTGCGCTCGATTCTTCAACGATGAAAAAGATTGTGGATATGTGTAAATTCACGTCACTTAATGAGAAGGGAGCAATAAAAAAGCGGTCCCGGTTATTCCGAGACCGCTTGCGAAAAACTTCTAAACTCAAGAAAAAGCTAGGTTTTTAAGCTTCTACCCGTAGCCAGGCGATAAACAGCTAGAACGATTATCGCGCCGATAACGGCGAAAACGAGGCTGACGATAAAGCCAGGATCGGTGGCTGTTTCATTGCGGCCTCCGATTCCAATCGCACTGCTTAACCAGCCTCCCACAACCGCCCCGACAATACCAAGCAGGATCGTCACAATAACTCCGCCCGGGTCTCTACCCGGCATCACTGCCTTTGCAATCAGACCAGCAATCAGACCAAAAATTATCCAACCCAGAATTGCTAACATACTTTTGTCCTCCTTTTATCTCTCTACAAATCTGTTCTGTACGGTTTCATCATTCAAATTCGTACTTGCCCGATCAAAGAAGCAAAAGGTGAGCCACTAGCTATGAGAATGGGGCTTTGAGAATTATTTCAGCAAAAATTTCTTATTATCAGTTTAATTAAGCCAAGAAATTTAATTGATGAACAAGTTTTAATATGGTTGACACCTGTAAACCTTCTGTCTATTCTGTCAAATGTCTGAACCGAATCCACCCTCACGTGACTTTCGGTGTTTTCAAAAGAGAGTTCCGCTCTTAAGTTGATCGTTCTTGCCCCTCGTAATCCTGCTGGCAGAGTCCACGCTATTTTTGTCATCTGAGCTATTTCAAGGGGGAGTCAGCTTTTATGCAAAGTTTATGTGTTTCGCCCGAACAACATTCCGATAATTCGGGCGATTCATTTCATCTGCCGCTTGCGTCGATGGTTCGCTCGCTCTGTAAGGCTGCGGCGACAGGGACGGACGTTCTCTACGATGTAATGTTGCAGATTTCTTTGATGGTTGACGCAACCGCACAGACTTACGGTTTGGCAACATTCGCACATAAATCTGGAGGAAGGCCGAGGCTCAAGTGGGTTGAAGGATTGACGGAAGATGAGATCAACGCGGCAGAGACATTGGTTGAGAAAGCATTTGCACAATCCGATTACACAGTTGAGATGAAAGAGGGCGACTGTGAGATTCTTCTCGCTCTCGCGCTCCCGACGGCACAACGTGAAGGCGCGGCAATTTATGGACGCTGCGTGCGTCCGCTGACAAGCGGGCAGGCTGGCGAGCTGCGAATCCTTTCAGACGTGGCGCGACTTGCACACACGCATGCACAGCTTCGTGAAGAGTTGCATCGGCCTGCCTGTGCACCCGCGCACGCACTAGTGGCGGCAGCAACCTTGCCGGGGATGGTCTTTGTCAGTCGATCGATGTCTGACGTAGCACGCTCTGTCGAACGAATCAAAGACTCAGAGTCCACAGTGTTGATAACCGGAGAGTCAGGGACGGGTAAGGAACTGATCGCGCGTGCGATTCATCGACTGAGCCGACGAGCCAGCGCGCCTTTTATTCCATTCAATTGCACTGCAGCACCGGGTGAACTAATCGAGAGCCTACTTTTCGGGCATCGCAAGGGTTCTTTCACAGGAGCGCATGCTGATAACGAAGGGCTTGTGCGGGCAGCAGAAGGCGGGACGCTTTTTCTGGACGAGATTGGCGATCTCCCGCTTGCGCTTCAGCCAAAACTTTTGCGCTTTTTACAAGAGGGTGAAGTTCACGTGCTTGGTGAGCGAGCGCCGCGCAAGGTCAACGTTCGGGTCGTTGCAGCAACGCATAATGATTTATTCAAGGCCGTACAGCAGGGCACATTCCGTGAAGACCTCTATTACAGAGTTGCCTCGTTGACGGTTCACGTTCCGCCTCTGCGTGAGAGGCCCGAAGATGTGTCTGCTCTCATCTCACATTTTCTTTCACACTACTCGCGCCGCAATGACCGCGCTATCGCCGGCATCAGGTCGGAAGCCATCTCTGTGCTACAAGCCTACGCTTGGCCGGGCAACGTCCGCGAGCTTGCCGCCGAGATGGAGCGGCTGGTGCTCTACACGGACGAAGGCGCTTACATCGGAGTCGAGCATATCGGCCCACGCATTTGTCCGGCGGGTCAACCAGACATGAATAGCAGCGACGCAAATCGCCCAGCAGACCTTGACCATTTAATGGAAGACTTCGAGCGACGAGTTATTACAGAGACGCTCAAGCGCAATGATTACAACGTCGCGCGCGCAGCACACGCACTCGGCCTCGGTTCGCGGCAGACGCTTTATAAAAAACTCAAACGTCTCACCATCAACGTCGGCGATTTTCTTCAGGACGAACAGCAGCCCGGTCTTCAAATGCGCTAAGACGATCCGTCGTTTTGTTCCACACAAATTTCTAACAGCACAGTGCGCTAAGGCATGATCTTAACTTACGTCTTCTGTTTCGCTCTGGCGATGTTGATACATGAGCTGGGCCATCTCGTCGCCGCGCGCGCGTGTCTTGTGCCCGCGAGTGAGTTGGGGCTTGGTTGGGGGCCGAAGTTGTTCGGCACGCGCCTTGGCGATGTTGAATACAAACTGCACGCGTTGCCTTTGGGTGCGTACGTACGTCTCGACATGGCTGAGTTGCAGCGAAGGCCGCTTTTGCAACAGGTGGTTGTGCTGCTCGCGGGCGTAATCGTCAACCTTGTGGCTGCGGCACTAGCCGAAGGGACTGCGTTCGGCACGATGAACCTGCTGTTGGCGGCGACAAATCTTTTACCGCTTTACCAGCAGGATGGTTGGAAGTGTGGGATGGTTATGTTGCGCGCCCTGCTTGCACGGCGAAGCTCGGTTGTTGAATGGACATTTACGATTGCGGGCGGACTGCTGAGCGGTGTCGTCTTCGTTGCGCACGTAATGATTCGCTACTGATTTGTATAAGGTTCTGTGTGAGTTGATCATTAACTCAATGCCCGCTTAGAGGCGGGCGATGCCAATCGTCTCAAGTGACATTAAAACTTGAGACGATTGGCATCGCCCGCCTCTAAACGGTTGCAGAGAAGATGACAGCAGACGGCAATGCATCTCTTTGTGATGCGTTGCCATTTTTGTTTTCGACGTTAACGGCGGTTGTCGCAGATGGCAAAAGCGTTTGTCGCCTGTGGGTGACAACCAGTTAAGTCTTTGATGAAGCGTCAGTTTAATCGCGGCAACATTCATTTATGAGTGATGAGAGCTGAGGGGCTTTGTAATCTGAAGGCGACAAAAGCGACGCATGAGTGGGTTGAGAAACATCGTGTTTGTTGGGTTTTTTGAAAAAAAGGGTTGTGGCACGAGCATTGAAATAGATGATGGCGCGCAGAGGCGACCGAGCCGTGAGTGACACCACGAGCGAGTTTGCCAAAGCCGTTGAGGGAAACTATGAAAGTCGCAAACAACAAAACGCTGGTCACGTTGGCAGGTATCGCGCTCGTTGTACCTTTCGCTTTGTCAGCCGTGCTTGTAGGGACTAGGGCGGCGGCCAATACACAAGGGTCTGAGCACAA
>CBDUCU010000462.1:0-3727 GCA_965365725.1 uncultured bacterium
AACAGCGTACAGGTCGCGGCGCGTTTGACGAGAACTGCCGATGGAATGACGCGTTGGGCCGGACGTTTTGAAGAACAGTTTACAAACGTGCTCGGCATTGAAGATTTAATCTCCGGCCAGGTCGCTGAAGCGCTCGTCCCGCACCTCACAGGCGAGGAGCGCGAGCGTCTCTCCAAACGCGGCACGGACAATCCTGAAGCCTTCGAGGCATACCTTCGCGGACGCTTCCATTGGAACACATTTACCGAAGACGGATTTGCCAAAGCGCTCATCTGGTACAACCGTGCGGTTGCGCATGCGCCCGACTACGCGCTTGCCTATGCAGGCATTGCAGACTATTACAATCTGCTCGGCATCTACGCCGTGCTTCCGTTTGCAGAAACTTCCGCCGCCGCCAAAGATGCTGCGCGCAAATCGGTCTCACTCGATCCGGCGCTGGCTGAAGCATATTCCGCGCTCGGTTTTGCCACGCTGACAAACGAGTTTGACTGGCTTGACGCTGAAAGCCACTTGCGACGCGCCTTTGAGCTTAACCCTAACTATCCGACGGGTCGTCTGTGGTACGCATATTTTCTCGGCATGGCCGGACGCGCAGATGAAGCGCTCTCGCACGTCGTGCGCGCGCTTGAGCTCGATCCCGTCACGCCTATCGGTCATCAGGTCCATGCGTGGGCGCTCTTTTACGCGCGTCGCTTTGAAGAGAGCGAGCGGCGCGCGCGCGAGATTGTCGAGCGCGAGCCGCAATACGGCATGGGATACGTCTTTCTCTGCCTCACTCTCTTCAATAACGGTCACTTTATTGAGGCGCTTGAGGCTGGAGAGCGCGGAGCGGCATTGCTTGGCAGAACGCCATACACGCTCTCATGGCTGGCATCAGCATATGCGGCAGCCGGTCGGCGAGACGAGGCGCGAAATCTTCTCGAAGAGATACGCCTGCTTTCATCGACGCGCTATGCATCGCCCTATCTGATGGCGATGATCTACTGCAATCTGGGTGAGAGCGAACACGCTCTTTCGGAACTTGAACGCGCACTCAAAGAGCGCGACGGTCGTCTCGCATGGCTCGGAGTCGATCCGCAGTTTGACGCGCTGCGCAGCTCGCCGCGTTTCGCAGCTCTTTTGCGACTCACAAACAATCCGGCTGCCGCTCGCTACGCCGTCAAAGAACGCGTGACCGACGGCGGAAGAGAGGCGCGCATGACCGCCTCCGTCGCCGCTCCGCCGCGCGTTCCTGCGCCGCCGTCGCAAATCAGCAGCAGCAACGGCATTGATCCCGAAGCGCAAAAGCTCTATGTGGCCGGTCGTTATTATGCGACGCGGCGCACGGCAGAAGGATTAAGGCAGGCCATCGTGCGACTCGAACGCGCCGTCGCACGCGCGCCGCATTTCGCTCTGGCGCACGCCGAGATGGCCGATTGTTTCGCGCTTTTGAACTGGTATGTCGAGCCGCCGCCCGTCGGCGCGTGGGAGCGTGCAAAAGAGTCTGCCTTGAAGGCCGTCGAAGCCGACGATTCTCTGGCCGAAGCTCATGCCTCGCTCGGCTACGTTCTGCTTCATCACGAGCGCAATTTTCATGCAGCCGAGACGGAGTTTCGACGCGCCATCGAGCTCAAACCCGACAACGTGGTCTCGCATCGATGGCACGCCTTCAACCTGTCGGCGATGGGTCGTCACGACGACGCGGTCAAAGAAATACTCGGCGCGCGCGAGCTGTCGCCCGACTCGCCCGTGATGGCGACGGCCGTCGCCAACGTACTCTTTCTCGCACGGCGATTCGATGAAGCCGTCGAAGCCTGCACGCGCGCGCTCGAACTCGATCCCGGCTCGGTCGCCGCACACGTCGTCATGCGCTGGGCTTACGAGCGCAAAGGATTATTTGACGAGGCGCTTGCCATCTATGAACAGGAGAGCGTTTTTGCCGGCGACACGCCGACCACGCGCGCCAAACGCGCGCACATTCTCGCCGTCACAGGCCACAAGGAAGAGGCGAGCGCGATACTCGAAGAGATCATCGCGCGTCGCACAGATGAATGGGTGACTGCTTATGAGATTGCGGTCATCTATTCGCTTTTGGAAGACCGCGACCGCGCGCTCGAATGGCTCGCGCGCTCCGCCGAAGAGCGCGCCGTCGGCTACACCTTCGCGCTCGTTGATCCGCATCTAGATAATTTGCGCTCCGACCCACGCTTTAAGGAACAACTCCGGCGCACGCACGCAGCCGGCATGGAGGATGAAACGGGCAGCGCGCTTGAAAACGTCGAAGAGATAAGAGAGGCTGCGCCGATAGCGGGCGGGGAAACAATCGCTGTGCTTCCCTGCAAAGTGCTCAACCTCGAAGCGGCGAGCGGCACGGGCGACGCGTATCTCTCGGTTGGGTTGGCCGATGCGCTCATCATGCGATTGTCAAACATTCGCTCGATCTCGGTGCGCCCGACAAGCGCCGTCGCGCGTTTTACTGCCGACGATGTTGACCCGGTTGAAGCGGGCCGCATGCTCGGCGTTGACTTTGTGCTCGAAGGCCGTCTTCTCAAATCGGGCGAGCGCGTGCGCCTCACCGTTCAACTCGTCAGCGTCCGCGAGGGCGTGCCCGTCTGGGCCGCTAAATTTGATGAGAAATACACTGACATACTCGACATACAGGATTCCATCTCGGAACTCGTCGTCGAATCTCTTGTCCCGCATCTGACCGAGCGCGAGCGCGAGCGCGTCGCCTCGCGTGCGACAAACAATTTCGGCGCGCTCGAAGCCTATTTGCGCGGGCGTTATCATTGGAACACGATGAGCGAGGGCGGATTTGCACGGGCGATTGAATCCTTCCATGAGGCGATTCGTCTCGACCCAAATTTTGCGCTCGCTTACACGGGCGTAGCCGACTATTACAACTGGCTCGGCGTTCACGGCGTGCGGCCTTCGGCTGAGTGTTTCGCTGCTGCCAAAGAAGCGGCTGACAAAGCCATCGCGCTCGACCCTGATCTGGCCGAAGCGCACGCCGCGCTCAACTTTGCAGATGTCGGTCTGTGGGATTTTGCTTCGGGCGAGAGCCACATCAAAAAAGCAATCGAGCTAAATCCAAACTACGCGACGGCGCGCAATTTCTACTGTATCCAGCTCGCCGCCGAGGGACGTTTTGAAGAGTCTGCGCGCGAGGGCTTGCGCGGCATCGAGATCGATCCGCAATCGCCGCATCTCCATCAAAGTCTCGGCTGGAGTTTTTATCACGCGCGACGCTATGACGATGCTCTCGCACGTCTTGATCGCTCGCTCGAACTCGATCCGAATTTTGTTCTCGCGCGATGGGTCAAAGGCTGGACGCTCTCGGAGCTCAAGCGTCACGAAGAGGCCGTCGCCGAGCTTGAGCGCGGAGTGGTCGTGACCGACCGCGCAAGCGTTCCGTTGCTTGCAGGTCTCGGAGTTTCAAAGGCAATGGCGGGAGATGTTGAAAGCGCGCGAAGCATCATTGCCGAGCTGCGCGCGATGTCGACGTTGCGGCACGTCTCGCCTTATCAGCTCGCGCTCGTCCACACGGCGCTTGGCGAAGACGAAGCGGCGCTCGATCTGCTCGACGAATCTTACCGGATGCGCGAAGCATGGCTCATCTGGCTCAAGGGCGAGCCAAAGCTCGATGCTCTGCGCAAACAACCGCGCTTTGTCAACTTACTCAACAGCGTCCATCCGCTCAAACAAGACACACAATAGCGAGCGAATTGACTTTCAATAAGCCACCTGC
>CBDUCU010000463.1:0-3727 GCA_965365725.1 uncultured bacterium
TTGCGCGCCCTTTTGGCAGATGCGCGAAAAGCTCCTGCCGGGCGACGTATGCAGACTCCGAGGCGAAAAACAGCCGCGACGAATACGCCGACCGAGCCAGAGCGCGACGACAGTAAGGATCGGGCCGTCGCGCGTAAATTCACGGGAGGTGAGTTGGAGAACATCATCGCGATGGCGATGCATGAAGACCCGGCGCGTCGTTACGCCTCATCCGCGCAACTGGCCGAAGACGTGCAAAGGTATCTGGACGGCATGCCCGTGCATGCGCGCAAAGACTCTTTCACGTATCGCACCTCGAAGTTTGTCAAACGTCACAAGGCCGGCGTGGCATCGGCAGTAATCGTTCTGCTGACGCTTGTCGGCGGCATCATCGCTACCGTCTGGCAAGCGCGGCGCGCAACAGTGCAGGCGAGGGTGGCCGCGCAGGAACGCGACCGCGCGCGCATCGAAGCGGTCAAATCGGCGCGCATCAACGAATTTTTGCAACACGTACTCGGCTTCTCGCAGGTGGACTGGCGCTCTCCGAACCCGCAAAAGAAAAACGTTTCGACTATTGCCGAGGCGCTCGACGAAGCCAGCCGCCGCGCCGAGCGCGAGCTGACCGACCAGCCGGAAATCCTGGCCGCCGTACAGTTCTCTCTCGGCCAATCTTACGCCGGACAAGGGAAGCTCGACGTGGCCGCGCAGCACTTGCAGGCATCTTTGGAGAATCGCCGCAGGGTTCTCGGCCCCGATCACCCCGACACGGCACAGAGCATGACCGCTTTAGCAGAACAGTTTGTCTATCAAGGTAAATATGCAGAGGCCGAATCGTTGTCGCGCGAGGCCGTGACCGTTTACCGGCGCGTGCGTGAGCGCAGCGATGTTAATCCGATGTGGTTTGCCCTATCGCTCAACATTCTCGGAATAACTCTTAGTTCCAGAGGCGACGCCCCGGCTGGCGAAGCATTACTGCTCGAAGCCGTTGAGGTCGGAGCAAATCTGACGGGACAAGACCGGGGCATGATCGCCGTCATTTATAGCAACCTCGGCATCCAGCGCGGCAATCAGGGCGACATTGATGGGGCGGTAAACTACCTGCAAAAGTCCGTCGAGGAGGTGCGTCGCTTACCGGGTGATCCGGGGGCCAATTTAGCCACCGGTCTCAGCAACCTCGGCAGCTTTATGACGATTAAAGGAGAGTATGCGCGGGCCGAAACCGTTTTACGCGAGTCGCTCGATTTGTTCCGCAAGACGGTCGGCGAGAAGCATCTGTTTACCACGATGTCGCTCAACTATCTCGCCGACAACTACTGCGAGCAAGGCGATTACGTCCGCGCTCTTGAAGAGGTTAACCGCGCGCTCTCGATCCAGCGCGAAATTCTCCAGGAAGGGCACATTGACTTCGCCCGTTCGTGGACGATCCTCGGAAAGATTCTGACGCGTACGGGCGAGCCTTCGCGCGGCGAAGAACACCTGCGCCGCGCGCTCGCGCTCCGCGTCAAGACGCTCAGGCCCGGCCACTGGCGATTGGCAGAGACGCAGGGCGCGCTCGGCGAATGCCTAACCGCGCAAAGGCGCTATTCGGAAGCCGAGCCGATGCTCGTTGAAAGCCACAACGCGCTCGAAGCCAACCTGAGCGGGCGCGATCTAAGAACGCAGGCGGCCCGTCGGCGGCTCACAAACTTCTATGAATCGTGGGGAAAGTCGGACGAGGCGGCGCGCTTCTCTCAGCCCTAACCGTTCGTATTGCCCGGCCTCTCGCCTCAAGGCTGGCCCAATCCCGGCTTCCGCCCGCGCCTTTCCCTTAAGTTATCCTCTCGCGCATGAGACTTCACTTCATTGCTTGCCGAAGTCCAACTCAAGTACTCGCAGTGTCCGCACTAACAGAATTAATTGCCGTAAGTACAGAATTCACTTCAATACTTGCATTGAGTTCAAGATGAACGGTCGCCTCAGAGTACGATGTTTAGCTTTATCGCCGCGCCGCCGCGACAGGTGTACTGGCACGGCCGTAGGGGATAATCCCATAAACGCCGAGGGCAGTGAAGATGGTTCCGAGCGCAAGCAGGGCGAGCGGCCCAAACCAGCGCGAGGCGAAGTCGTCCACATCGGCGCTGCCCGGTCGTTCCGGGTTGTACGAAACCGGCACCTCGTCCCCCACGCTGTAGGCAGCAGGGTTACTACCCAGGGCGGCGGTAAACTCAATCTCCTGCCCCCGCTCCGTCGAGAAGCGCACCACCGGGGCGTAGCTCCGCCCGCCGCGCGACCCCCGCCTCTCTTCGAGGCCCACGACTGCACCCCGGGCGGACGCGCCGCGAGCACCCAGCCGCCGCTCGCGCCCGGAGAGCAGGTACGCCCCGGCGAGCAGCCCCGTGCCGAGGGCCGTGAAACAGACACCCAGGATGATGGTGAAGGCTTGCTTCATGGACATGCAGCTTCGGCGACCTTTAAGCCACTAGTCGATGGCTGTCACCTGCTGGACTTTCGTGAACGTGTTGTTCTTCGCATCCGGGTCTTCGCCCTCGATGGTCAGAACCCACGTGTATTCGGTCGCGCCCGTGACGTTCTTCGGGCGCTTGAAGGCGGCGTTGAAGGTCTGGCCGACGCGCGCGTCGCCCATGTGGCGCGTCCCGACGTGTTCGGTGTAACTCGTCGCGCCGACGCGCACGACGCGCCTGAGCGTCAACGCGCGCTTGAACGAGTCCGCCACCTTGGCATCTTTCGCGTAGAAGTCGCGGTCGCCGACGTTCTTCACCACGCCGACCACGAACCCGTCTTTGAAGTAGATGTCCGATGCCGAGAGGTCAGGCGAGAGCGGCGGCTTCTCGCCGGGTGGCGGTGGCGCGGGTGTGGGCTTCGTCGGCGCGTTGCCAGACTCTTCGCCGCCCTGCACGCGCAGCTCGCGCGTGTTGTTCGTCTCGTCCTCTTCGGCGACGCGCTCGCGCGTGTCCACGGCGGCGCGGACGAACATGCCGGGGCCGACCGCGTGCGGCGATATGTCGTAGACCATCTTGCTGGTCGCGCCGCGCGCGACGGGGTCGAAGGCGTAGAGCTTCCGCCACGCCACCTTCTTCCCCGCAGCGTCGCTGACGTAGAGTGTCACCTGACAGCCCGGCGCGTCGGCCTGGCCCCGGTTCATGACGTAGACCGCGATCAGGTTCTGGCCCTCAACCTCCAGCCGTCTGACGGACAGGTCAGGGCGCGGCGCCTCTCGTTGGGCGCGCGCGGCGTGCGGCGCGGCATACGTCATGACGGCGGCGAGGCACGACAGCAGGCAGTTGATTCTTCTCATCGCTTTCCCCCTTCACCACTTTGCGGCGACCGCAGTCGGGTCGTTCTTGATCGCCATGTTTGGGACTTTCTCGGTCTTCGGCTCTTTGATCAACGCATCCGTGTCGTCGCGCCAAGCGTGGTAGAGCGAGCCGTCGGGCCCTCGATAAAAGACATCGACGCGGTTGCCGCCCCAGGAGGTCGCGTCGGGCGAGCCAGCCAGCACGCCGCCCCAGGGAACCCACCCGAGCCACTTGCCTCCGGTGTACTGCGTGACCCAGAGCATGTTGTTCTCGCCCCGCGCGAAGAGCAGAATCTCACCGTGCTTGCGGGATACTGCCGACGGATCGGACGTTACGCGTATCCCTCCGCCGGGCGAAAACTGCTCCCACGGCGCCCAAGTCTTGTTGTCGTAGGTCACGCGCCAATAGACGCGGTCGTCCGTGCCGCGCACGAAGACGGCGCGGTTGTCGCC
>CBDUCU010000464.1:0-3694 GCA_965365725.1 uncultured bacterium
CGATGCACGCGCTCTCGAATTTTGCGACGCGGAGTCGTTGAACTTTTTGCGCGTGCGTAACCCGCTTGTACCCTTCGGCGCGGCGGGCGCACTATTTTTCGAGCAGGAGATTACTGAAGCGAGCGAAGAAACTTTGATGAGCGCGTGGCTTTCGCTGCTCGAATCACACAACGCGCTTCTAGATGACTCCTGGTTTGGCACAAACGAGCACGACCGCGCCGAGATGAGCGCTTTTCGCCACGCGCTTCCCGTGATGGTCAACGAATGGCTCGCGCAACACAAACAGCGTAAGGTCTCGACAGATATGGCCGTGCCCGACGAGGCTTTCGCCGAGATGCTCGGCTTCTACAAAGAACGCTTACGCGCCTCGCATCTTCAATACGTCATCTTCGGCCACATCGGCGACAATCACGTCCACGTCAACATCATGCCGCGCGACGATGTCGAAGCAATTGCAGCGCGCGACATCTACGCGCAATTTATTCGCCGCGCCGTCAGCCTTAGCGGCACAATCTCCGCCGAGCATGGCATCGGCAAGCTCAAACGCGATTATCTGCGCCACCTCTACAGCGAGCAGCACATTCGCGAGATGGCCGAACTCAAACGCGCATTCGACCCCGCGTGCCTGCTCGGTCGCGGCAATATCTTTGGAGAAGAACTGTTAGCTGTTATCTGTTAGCAAAACAGAAGACGACAAACAATAGACTACGGCAAACGGCAAACAGCAAACAGCAAACAGCAAACAGCTAACAGCTAACAGCTAATTTATGTTTCGCTTTACAACTTCGGGAGAATCGCATGGCCGCGCACTTGTGGCGATAGTTGAGGGTGTGCCTGCGGGTTTGCGCGTCGATGTCGAGGCGATTGATCGGGAGCTTGAGAGAAGACAGTGGGGTTATGGGCGCGGCGCGCGGATGAAGATTGAGCGTGACCGTGTGGAAATCTTAAGCGGCATCAGACACGGACGAACGATGGGGTCGCCTGTGGCGCTTATGATTGAGAATAAGGATTGGAAAAACTGGTCGGACGTGATGTCGGTTGAAGCGTGCGAGATACCCGAGGAGAAGTCTCGACGCGTCAAGCGTCCGCGCCCCGGTCATGCAGACCTTGCAGGCGGGCAGAAGTACGGAGCGCGCGATTTGCGCGACATACTCGAACGAGCGTCGGCGCGCGAGACCGCCGCGCGCGTAGCATGCGGCGCGTTGGCAAAACAGTTGATTGAAATTTTCGGAATTGAGATACGCAGCCACGTAGTCCAACTCGGCGGCGTGCCGCAGAGGATGCTCGAAGCAAGTTGGGACGAGATTGCAGCCATTCCTCATGACGCTCCTTTGCGTTGTGCCGACGAAGACGCGCAAAACAAGATGATTGCGTTGATTGACGAAGCGCGACGAGAAGGAGATACGCTCGGAGGCGTTTTTGAAGTTGCAGCACGCGGAGTTGTGCCGGGTCTCGGCTCGCACGTTTCATGGGAAGAGAAGCTCGATGCGCGTCTTGCGCGCGCAGTGATGTCGATTCCGGCGGTAAAGGCCGTCTCAATCGGAGCAGGCGTAGAAGGAAGCGCGCTTCCGGGTTCGCGCGTTCACGACGAGATTGATTACGACGACCAGACGCGAAGCTTTAAGCGTGCGACGAATCGCGCGGGCGGGCTTGAAGGCGGCATCACAAACGGCGAAGAGTTGCGAGTGCGCGGATTTATGAAACCGATCTCAACGCTCAGACGCGCGCTCCGCTCTGTCGATATCGATACGAAAGAAGAGCATCTGGCAGCCTTTGAGCGCTCGGACGTAACGGCCGTCCCTGCTGCCGGAGTCATCGGCGAAGCGATGGTTGCTCTCACGCTTGCATCAGCCATGCGCGAGAAGTTTGGCGGAGACAGCATCGAGGAGATGCGAAGAAATTTTGACGGCTATTGCGAGCAACTGAATAGATATTGAGATCAATTGGCAGAGAGTAGAGGCATCTTTTGTGCTCTTAACTTCCTATTGACGAGTCTATTCATCAACGGCTCCTTTCTCCACCCTCCAAAAAATCATTTGTGAGATATCCTTTTCCGCATCCTTGATTGGGACAAAGATGTAATCATATTTGTCGCCCTCGAGCTTGATGCCGTTCTTCATCTCTTTGTAATGCCAGCCGACGAGACGGGGAAAATTTTTCATCTCCTCTCCATAGACAAGATGAATAACATTGCGTGCGGCAGCGATGACGATGTTCTGGTTTGTGTGCGGGAGTTTCAAGGGCTTAAAGTCTGCAACAACTTGCTCGCCGGTCTTGACGTACGAAAATTTGAACTGCTCGAAGCTGCCCGCACCCATCTCTTTTGCGGCATTTAGCGGAACGGGAGGCGGAGTCGCACGCGGCTTCGGCGTTGCCGTTTGCCGGGCTGTGGCGGCCTCGTTCGGTGTGCTGTTTTGCTCGCGCGCGGGGTGTGAGCATGAAAGAAAAAGAAGCGCCGCCGCGAGGGGTAAACCAATCCTTAGCAAACCGAAATCGCTTTTCGAATCAGGCATTTAACATCTTGTCGGCTGAGCGGGCGCGTCTTTTCGCGACAAGTCCGTTTCGTCCCAGACCGAAACCCTTTCGTCACATTCTACTACCGGCTCATCTGAGAACCGTTTTACGATTATTTTACGTTAAATCACTGCACGCTGAAGCCTTTGAAATTCGAGCTTTGCCGGGGGCAGCAAACAATCCAAAATTTAGGACACATCAACTCACATAAGCGGAAGCGGGAAGACCCAAGTGTCAGACCCAACAAACATTTCAGAGTCTCAACGAAACGATGGTTTGGCCGTTACACTAAATGTGTTGGGCCTCGTCGGTCTCGTTGTGCTTATCGCCTGCCTCAACAGCAGTCAGGGTCTGTGGCCTAGTTTCTCCGGTGAGAGAGTCTATAGCGCGCAAACCTCGACGCGCGCCGAACCCGAACACGTACCTGTGCCTACAATATCACCCGTCATAAAATGGCCCTCCGGGATTGAGCTCAGTCGTGCGGGCACACAGCAACGCGAGACCAACAGTTCTTGCAGCTCGCAGACCAAACGACGAGAGCGCATCGCGAGCGTCCGTCAGCAGACCACCAAGCGCATCCAACTCCTCTCGCGCAAATGCACGTTGCATCTTGCCTCGACAGTTGTGGACGGCTGAAGCTGCAATAGTTTATCCTGCCCGCGCCGTCAAGCTTTTCAAATAATCAAATCCCGATAGGAGTCGCAGCATGTTGGAATCCGTGCCCCGGCGCTCGCGCGTCTTATCTCTGTTTACCTTTCTGCTAGTAGTCGCTCTGCCGGTTGCCGCGCAACAACCCACCCCAAGTCCAACGCCGGAGAGTCGGCCCGAAGACGCTTCGGTCGAGATGAAATCTTTTGAGCGTCTTGAATGGCGAAGCATCGGCCCGGCCAACATGGGCGGGCGCATCGCTGATGTTGAAGGCGTCGCCGGCGACCCGAACACGGTTTATGTCGGCACGGCATCGGGCGGATTGTTTAAGACGACAAACGGCGGCGTGCGTTGGACTCCTCTTTTCCAACGCGAGGGGACAATCTCAATTGGCGACATCGCGCTCGAACCGGGCAACCCCGATGTCGTCTGGCTTGGCGCGGGCGAATCGAACGTTCGCAACTCGGTCTCGTTTGGCGACGGCGTTTATAAATCGACCGACGGCGGGCGCACTTGGCAGCACACGGGGCTT
>CBDUCU010000465.1:0-3693 GCA_965365725.1 uncultured bacterium
GGCGAGGCATTGGGCTACCCGGCCGCCAAAGCCGATGTGCTCGAACAGGCCGCGCAGCTGCACGATGTCGGCAAGATCGGCATCCCCGACTCGATCCTTCGCAAGCCCGGCAAGTTGACCGAGGACGAGTTCGAGTTCATGCGGAAGCACTGCGGCTTCGGTAAGCATATCCTGCAGCGGATGAACGACGAGGAGGAACGGTCGAGCCGGCGCAACAGCTCTTCGAGACGCTGCCACGCGTTTTTGCGTTCGTTGATAAAACGGTCTGCGGGCATTAAGAAGCTTTTAGCGATTAGCTTTTAGCATTCAGCTTTTGACTGCAAAGGCGGGAGTGATTTTATGACGGCGTGCCTGATTGTAAAAGGCGAAATTGTAAGGCGCGAGGAGATTCAACTACCGCAGACGACGCAGACACAGTTCAAACAATAAACTGTGCCTGCGTTGGTCAATCATATTTTCCTGACACTCAATCGAAGATCGATCTATGGCGCAATCAAGGCGACGAACCGGAGCCAGATTGCCGACTCGGAAATAATAAGCCGCAACGGGAGCGCAACTATCAGAAGTAAAACCCCTGCGGCGAAGGCTCTGTTTAGTCGCCTGTGTTTTGCCGTAAACCAGACGAGACAGGCAATCGCCAGCAGATTTGGAAGGCCAAACGCCCAAAGAATCGTAAGCTGATCCGACACGGGCGAGACGCGAAAGAGAGCAGCAGGCAAAAAGTTTATTGCCGTCAGAAGCATCAGGCTTTTATGCTCTGCCGATTTTTTCCGGTAATAGATTGCTCCGGCAAAGAGCACGACAAAAAGAACCATGTCGGAAACCGGATAAAGGAAAAAGCTGTGCGGGTTGACCCAGGGCGGCGCGGCGGCGCGGACGAGCTGCGCGTCGTATGCTGTTGCGAGTCCGACAATGACGACAAGCGCGGCCAAAGCAATACCCGTCAGCCCTATGCTGATATGCAGCTTGATATTTTTTGAGCGAATCAGCGCGATCTGCGCCGAGAAGTAAACCACCCACAGCGTCATCACAAGGCCGTGCGCATGTACCAGCGAATTGGCAATGGGTTGTGCGTTAAAAAACGCGCTGAAATAATAAGATTTGAAATAACCGATGAGAACCAGCAATGAGAAACCGATTGCCGCCGTCAGAAACAGACTACGGTCTGATGGTCGTCGTAATAAGCTCGCGTTAATCGCCATCACATTCACCTCCGTTCTAATACGCGAAAAAAGGAGGCGGGATGTCTCACGCGCTGTCGGGAGAAGGTGGTTAATCCGTAAAGGAGTTCTTTAGCCCTTGCTTGTTCGGGGCTCGCAAGGGAACGAATAAAAAGCAGCTCAGAAGCAGGAAGTGCAGACAAGTGAGAAGCCGCCAGAGGCGGCTTCTTGAAACTCATCACTTATTACTCATCACTTCTTGCTTAAAATCTTCCCATGTCCGCCGCCGTTTCGATCATTCCGCGCAGAGAGACTTGACCAGTGTAGTTGCCAAAGAGGATGCGGCCCGGCTGCTTGCACCATGTTTCGCGTGCTCTTTGCCAGACGCGCGGGAGCGCCGTCGAGTATTGCGGAATGGCGCGCGGCCAACGGTTGACCACAAGATCAATGGGGTCGCCCTGCATGCCGAGCAGCTCTGCGAGTTCTTCACGGACGGCTGCGGCAATCTTTTCGTCGGACGCTTCGGCCCATTCGGGCTGCGCCGAGCCGCCGAAGAGAATCGTAAAAGAGACGTAACTGCCATCGTCGTTGACGCGCCCCTCAAAAGAGCTTGAGGTGAAGAGCACGCCGAGCGATTTGCGCCCCTCTTTTGCCGGGACGAGCGCGCCCACGCCCCGCACTGGTTGCGCGAAAGCTTCGACGGGAACAAAGGCCGTCACAGAAACGATTGGCGTGTAAGTTATCGCGCGAAGCTCATCGGCAAGCTCAGGCGCAGACCTGTCAAGCAGTTCAGCCGCCGAGTATGCGGGCGTTGCGATAATGACGTTTGGCGCGTCGGGAATTTCGTTGACGCGCACGCCTTTACGGAAACGCGCGCCGAGTCTTTGTTGCAGATGCTCTTCGAGGCGACGCGTGACATCGCCCATGCCATGACGCGGCGCAACCATCCGCTTGCGCTCCTTCTTTTTCGGCGCGCCGTTTACACTCTCCTTTTTCGGGGGATGATGAAAGGCTTTGCCGAGCATCGCACCGAGCAGAGTTTGACCGGGCGCGACCGAGAGCATTGGAAAGGCCGCTTCAACGCCAAGCTCTGCGGGTTGTATGCCGTAGATGCCGCGCACAAAAGGCGTGAGCAAGTATTCAACAGCCGCATCGCCCAGATGTGTGCGGCCCCATGCATCAAGGCTCAGCTCTTTTTCGTCGCTTGCGGCGCGCGCAAAAGCTGCGCGTCGCATCGCTGAAATAGCCTCGCCGACGCTCAAAGGAAATTTTCTCAAACGCCCGTCGCGGACGATAAAGCGGGCGCGCGAGTCAGGCTTGATCTCCGACAATTCAACGCCCAGCTCTTTGCACAGCTCGACGACGGCGGGCGAAGCAAGAAGCGAATGCGCCGCCGTCTCGCTCATCCCGTATTGATTTCGCTTTGTTTGAATGAGTCCGCCCGCTCGCGCCTCAGCTTCAAGCAGCGTCACTTCGTAGCCTTTTTTGTCGAGTTCGTAGGCGGCGAGCAATCCAGCGATGCCTGCGCCGACGATTGTCACTTCACGACTTTTTTCATTTAACGTGCCAAGCATGCGTGTGCCTCTTTCGTGAGCCTGAGGTCTGAGGTCTGGAGTCGAGAGTCAAAATCAGCAAACTGTTTTTCGACTCCTGACCCTAAGCTCACTACACCAGACTCGTTGAGAATCGAGAACAAGGCTCTTTGAAATTCGGGGTCGTCGTTAAAAGCGCGCGCGCGCGTGTAATGTTCGATGCCGTGCTCGTGCGCCATGTCGCGGTAGAGCATGTCGAGTTCAAAGAGCGTTTCGATGTGGTCGCTGACGAAGCTGACGGGGACGATGACGACGCGGCGCACGCCTTCACGACCAAGCTGCCGCAACGCGTCCTCAGTGTATGGTTCGAGCCAGGGCATCTTGCCGTTGCGCGATTGAAAACAGAGCGACCAGGGGTGTTTTAAATCTTTGGCGACGGCAGCGATTGTGCGGTCGATGTCCTGCGGATACGGGTCGCCGCGCTCGACGATCTTGAGCGGCAGAGAGTGTGCGGAAAAAAGAATGTGGATCGGATCAACCGCGTCGCCTCGCACGCGCTCGGCCTCTTCGACCGCTTCGTCGACGGTGCGACGCAAAAGCGCGATGTAGGCCGGATGATCGGGCCAGCTTTTTACCTCATGCGTAAGCGGCGACCATTTGAGGCGAGCAAGCGCGTCATGAAACTCATCAAAACAAGTGCCGGTCGTCGTCGTCGAGAAATGTGGAAAGAGCGGGAAGGCGATGACGCGCTCTGCGCCCCACGCTTTGAGCTTTCGTAGCGCCGCTTCGATTGAAGGCTCGGCGCTTCGCATTCCGATCTCGACGCGCACTTCGTCGCTTGTCGCATCATCGCTGGCAGACTTTAAAAGCGCGCGCAAGCCCTCGGCCTGAGCCATAGTCCATTTAAGCTGCGGCGAGCTGCCGCCAATCAACTTGTAGCTCTCGATTGACGAAGGCCCTTTGACCTGCGCGATGGTAAAAGCAACGAGCTGGCGCACAGG
>CBDUCU010000466.1:0-3690 GCA_965365725.1 uncultured bacterium
GCAGCGCCGCTTCGCCCTTTAACCCTTACGTTGAGGTGCGCGAGGCGCTTAAGATGTTTCCTTCTGACGGCTCGAACGCCAATGCGCTTCTTCTTGTCTCGGACGGTCTGGATGCATCGCGCGGCATCGACTTCTCTTCAAGCGTCGATTCCATCGACCTTGCAAGGGCGGCGCGCGAGGCCCAGCGACGCGGCGTAGCAATCTTTTCATTCTATGCGCCGACGCGTCTGACCGAATCAAATCGCCGCGCCGCGCTGCTCGGGCAAAGCGCGCTTAACCGCCTCACCAAAGAGACGGGCGGTCAGGCCTTCTTTCAAGGCTCGGATTTTGTGAGCTTCGATCCATACTTTCGTCAGTTGAGCCGCGCACTCAACCTACAGTTTGGCGGCCCAAGCTAAGCTCCGCCTGATAGTATTTTCGTCTTTCAAAAAGAAGCCGGTGCCGCTCGATGTCATGAGCAGCATCGGCTTCTTCTATGCTCTGCATCACAAAAAATTTCTGTTGCCGTCGTGCGCAGCAGTGGTAAAGTTAGCGCCAGCGCACTGTCGGCCCACTTGCCCGTACGAGTTTGCTTGCGCCTTACACTACTACCATGACCGGACACATAGAGTATTGCCTCGTCGTCGAAGGCTCTTATCTAACCGAATCAGAAGCTGAACACGCTTTGCGCGATCCATTTATCGAGGATTGGGTTGAAGAGACCGGTCGGTTTCGCCTGCATAATCTCGGCGAGATTCTTTTGACACCCGGTGTCGCGCTCGGCTCGCTCGATATTCTGATGCTCGATGAAGGCGTTTTCGAGATTGCAAGCAATGACCCCGAACACCCTCTCACCGAGCATAAAGCCAGAGGCGTGGCCGAAGCCTTGCGGCGGCACGATATGTTTGATGAGATCAGCGTCGAGCCGCGCAGCGCAGAGCCGGAAGACGCAAATGCTTGATGATGCTTAAAGCCCTCCCGTTTTTCCGAACATCTCCACATGCGAACGAAAAGCAAACTCTTTAGCGCAGGCTAAAGGACGAAAAAAGGGCTTGTCCTGCCGGTCTCTGCTTCATCTTCCGCCGTATAAATGATAGATTGTTGCCCCGTCGAACAAACCAGATGTTCCTTGCAGGCAGAGTCAAAATCATTACGGGAGACATTACCAAACAGGCGGTTGATGCGATTGTCAACGCTGCCAACCGAACGCTTTTGGGCGGCGGCGGCGTGGACGGCGCAATCCATCAGGCGGGCGGCCCGACAATCCTCAAAGAGTGCAAAAGAATACGGCGAAGCCTTTACCCCGACGGGCTTCCGACGGGCGAGGCCGTGATCACAACTGGCGGGCTGCTTCCGGCGCGACATGTGATACATACGGTTGGCCCCGTCTATGGACACGAGGCGGGACGTGAAGCGCAATTGCTTGCAAACTGTTATCAAAGCTCGCTTGCTATGGCGGTCGCGCATGGACTCGACACAATAGCCTTCCCGGCCATCTCGACCGGAGTCTTTGGTTATCCGCCCGACGAAGCCGCGCTCGTCTCATCCAAAGCGGTCGCGCAGTTTCTTGCCGCCGACGATTCAATTCGAGAGGTTCGCTTTGTCTTCTTTTCTGAGGCGGGAGCAAAGATTTTTTTGGAAAAGCAAAAATTCGAAAGGTAGTCTGAAATCATTAGTCTGGAGTCAGAATGTTTTGCACAATCAACTTCAAACCCTTAAAAGAATTGTCGTAGTTGCGGGGATTGAATTCTGAACTCTGACTCCTGACCTCTGGCTTCTCAAAACAAATGGTTCAAACGATGAACGACATCGAGCAAGAGAAGGGCGACCAGCAGAAGGGGCGCGTGTTGCCCTCGACTCTTAAGGCGCTCAGGCGCATTTCTGAAAACTACTGGTGGAGCTGGGCCGCAGGAGGCGAAGCAATCTTCCGCGACCTCGACGCTGAAGTTTGGGAAGAGTGTGGACACAATCCGCGCCGTCTTCTTTTGGAGACCTCTGAATTCAATCTGCTCAAGATGGCGACCGAGCCTGCTTACATCGAGCGCGTCAGCCGTCTTGCGGGGCAGTTTGACGAGTACATGAGCAACGCTTCGCAGGCTTGGGCTGCGGATAACTTACCGGAGATTACAGTTAAGCATCCGGTCGCTTATTTTTGCGCCGAGTTTGGCGTACATAATTCGCTTCCGCTCTATTCGGGCGGGCTTGGCGTGCTTGCCGGCGACCATCTCAAATCGGCGAGCGATCTCGGAGTGCCGCTCGTCGCGGTCGGGTTGCTTTATCATCACGGCTATTTTCATCAACGCCTGCGACGCGACGGCTGGCAAGAGGAGAGCTATCGCCAAATCTTTCTGCCGCACCTGCCGCTTGAGCTTGTCCGCGACGACAAAGGCTCGCCTCTCAATATCGAGCTGACGGTGCGCGGTCGTCGCGTACATGCGCAGGCATGGCGCGCACAGATCGGACGCGTCGCGCTGCACCTGCTCGACACAAACGTCGAAGAGAATCACGAAATAGATAGGCTCATCACGGGCCATCTCTACGGCGGTGACCGCGAGACGCGTTGCGTGCAGGAGATGGTCCTGGGCATCGGCGGCGTGCGGCTCTTGCGCAAGCTCAATATTGAGCCGCACGTCTTTCATTTGAATGAAGGCCATTCGGCTTTTCTGACTTTGGAGCTTGCGCGCGAGCTGACGGAGAAGGGAGTTGAGTTTAGCGAAGCGGCGCGTGCAGTGCGCGAGCGTTGTGTGTTTACGACGCATACGCCGATTGCCGCCGGACACGACGAGTTTGCGCCCTCACTCGTCAGAAAATGTTTTGGCGAAGAATTCGAGAGCGCGCTTGGCCTGACGCAAGAAGAGTTTCTCGGATTGGGGCGAGTCAATGAACAGGATGAAGACGAGTTGTTCGGATTGACTCCGCTCGCCTTGCGCTTGTGTCGTTCATCAAACGGCGTGAGCCGCAAGCACGGAGAAGTTTCGCGCGAATTGTGGCTCAAGATGTGGCCCGGTCGAACGGCTGAAGACGTTCCCATCTCGCATGTTACAAACGGCGTTCATGCGCCGACGTGGGCGTCACCGCTTTTGCGGTCGCTTTATGAGAGACACGCTGGCGAGAAATGGACGGAGCTTCTGCGCGACCCGGAGCGTTGGGCTGAAGCCGCCCGGTCGATTACCGACGAAGAGTTGTGGGACGCGCGAATTCTTCTTAAAAAAAGGCTCATCGCATTTGTCCGGCAGAGAGTCTTTCATCAGCGCGTCAGGCAGGGCGAAGAGTTGGAGTTTGTCGAATCCGCGCGAACGATCTTTGATGCTGAAGCTCTGACCATCGGTTTTGCGCGTCGAGTTGCGGGCTACAAGCGTTGGAGTCTGATACTCACAGAGCCCGATCGTTTGCTGCGTCTTCTCAACAACCGGGAGCGGCCCGTGCAGCTTATTTTTGCGGGCAAGGCGCACCCGCAGGATCAGGGCGCGAAACTCATTCTTCAACAGCTTGCGCTCTGGAAGCTCGATTCGCGCGTCAGCGCGCGCGCCGTTTTCCTTCACGACTACGATCATGAGGTTGCGCGCGAGCTTGTGCAGTCGGTCGATGTCTGGTTAAACGTCCCGCGCCGTCCTCTGGAAGCATCGGGAACAAGCGGGCAGAAGGTGGCCATCAACGGCGGGCTAAATCTTTCGATTCTCGACGGCTGGTGGCCCGAAGGCTTCGACGCGA
>CBDUCU010000467.1:0-3685 GCA_965365725.1 uncultured bacterium
AGGTCACGGGCGCGGACGGAAAAGCCGAGACGATCAACACAAAAAACATCATCATCGCAACGGGCTCGGTTGTGCGTCCGATTCCCGGTTTTGAAACCGACGGCGTGCGCGTCGTCAATTCAGATCACATTCTTGAATTGAAAGAAGTTCCCAAATCGCTCATCGTCTTGGGTTCGGGCGCGGTGGGGACTGAGTTTGCCTCTGTCTATTCGCGCTTTGGCACGGAGACGACGATTGTCGAACTTTTGCCGCGCATGATGCCGCTCGAAGATGAAGAGGTCTCAAAAGAGATCGAGAAGGCTTTTCGCAAACGCGGCGTAAAGGTCTTGACGGGCACAAAGCTTGAAAAGGTGGAAAAGACCGAGACGGGCGTTAAAGTTTCGGGCAAAGGCGCGAAGGGCGAAGACGTTGCGCTCGAAGCCGAGATGCTTTTAGTCGCCGTTGGGCGGATGCCGTACCTTGAAGGCTTAGGAATTGAAGGGACAAAAATCAAGGTCGAGCGCGGCAACATACAGGTTGACGAATTCTGTCGCACGGGCGAGCCAAACGTCTATGCCATCGGCGATGTGATTCCAACGCCCTGGCTCGCGCATCTCGCGTCGAAAGAGGGCATCCTCGTCGTCGAACAAATTGCAGGTCAGAAGGTCGAGCCGATCAACATGCGACAAGTGCCTTCGTGCACCTACTGCGACCCTGAGGTTGCAAGCGTCGGGCTGACGGAAGCCAAAGCGCGAGAGCTTGGCTTCGATGTAAAAGCGGCGAAGTTTCCCTTCTCGGCCTCGGGCAAGGCGCGCATCCTCGGCGAGGAAGAGGGTTTCGTCAAGATCGTCGCCGACAAAAAATACGACGAGATTTTGGGCGTACACATCATCGGCCCGCATGCGACTGAAATCATCCATGAATCAATCGTCGCCATGCGTCTGGAATCGACCGCCGACGAATTGGGGCGCACCATCCACGCGCACCCGACCGTCTCCGAATCCGTGATGGAAGCCGCCGAAGGCATCCACGATCTGACGATTCACTTTTAAGCTATTAGCTGTTAGCTATTAGCTTTCAGCCAGACGAGAGCGGACAGGTGAGCCGCCTCGAATCAAAAGCACAACTTTACAGAGCGCGGCGCATGCCGTGAGCTAACAGCTAACAGCTAACGGCTAACAGATAATAGCTAAAAGCTTTCTATGAAAGACACTCAAACAAAGACAGACGCGCGCGCGGGCGGCAAAAGCAAAGCGTCGCAGAACGGCAAACAAGGCGCGGGTGCGCTGCTTGCAGAAGTCAAACCCGTTGTTGATGAAGTTGTCGTCAACGAGCCTTTGAACGACAAGGGCGAGATTGTTTGCACGTCGGACACGACGCTCAACTCGGAGCAGTTGCTTGAGCTTTATCGTCATCTGATGTTGACGCGTCTGGTCGAAGAGAAGCTGGTTAATCTGTATCGACAGACAAAGGTTGTGGGCGGCGTGTTTCGCTCGCTCGGACAAGAAGCGACGGCTGTCGGGTCGGCTTACGCGCTCGGCAAACAGGATTTTATCGCGCCTCTGATACGCGACTTGGGCGCGGTACTTGTCAAAGGCATCCGTCCGCGCGAGATTTTCGCGCAGTATATGGCGAAGGCATGGGGGCCGAGCGAAGGCCGAGACCTCAACATACATTTCGGCGATATGTCGCGCGGCTTTATCGGCCCGATCTCGCATTTGGGCGACATGATTCCCGTGATGACCGGAATCGTTCTGGCCGCGCGCATGCAGAAGAAAGACACGGTGGCCGTCGCATACATCGGCGACGGCGGCATGAGCACGGGCGCGTTTTACGAAGGGTTAAATTTCGCCGCCGTCCAACGTCTCCCGCTCGTCGTCATTGCCGAGAACAACCACTACGCCTACTCTACGCCGACGCGCAAACAGACCGCCGTTAAAAACCTCGCTGACAAAGCAGCAGGCTACGGCATCCCCGGCTACATCGTCGATGGAAATGATGTCGTCGCCTGTTACGAAGTGACAAAACGCGCGGCTGATTTTGCGCGCGGCGGCGGCGGCGCAATCCTCATCGAAGCCAAAACCTACCGGCGCAAAGGTCATGCTGAGCACGACGACCAGAGATATTTGCCCGAAGGCGAGCTTGAGTTTTGGGAGAAGAAAGACCCGGTTGACCGCTTCCACAGGCATCTTCTTGCAAACGGCGTTGCCACTGAGGAGAAGCTCGACGAGATTGTCGCAGACGTAAAGCGCGAGATTGACGAAGATGCTGAGTGGGCCGAATCCTCTCCGATGCCCGAAGCCGAGAAGGCGGCCTACAACGTCTTCGACAACACGATTGTTCCGCCCGCGTTTCGTCCCAAAGTATTTGGCAGGGATGAGTAGAGCTGAAACATTTGAAATTTGAAATTTCAAATCTGAGATTTGCTAATGTCAACGGCAACTAAAAAAGAGCACAAGTCGAACCGCCCGGCGAGAGGCGGGATGGCGACCTTCGTCGAGGCTATCCGCCAGGGACTGTGGGAGGAGATGGAGCGCGACCCTGCGGTCTTCGTCATCGGCGAAGACGTGGGCGCTTACGGCGGCGCGTTCAAAGTGACGGACGGACTTCTCGACGAATTTGGTGAAGAGCGCGTGATTGATACGCCGATCTCTGAGGCCGCGATTGTCGGCGCAGCGTGCGGCGCGGCTCTGATGGGGATGCGGCCTATAGCGGAGTTTCAGTTTATTGATTTCATCTCTGCCGGATTCGACATGCTCACCAATTACGCTGCCAAATGTCGCTACCGTTGGGGCGCAGGTCTTCCCACGGTCTTTCGCGGCCCGTGCGGTGCAGGCGTTCATTCAGGCCCGTTCCATTCGCTCAACGCCGAAGCCTTTTTTCAGAATACGGCTGGTCTCAAGATGGTCGAGCCGTCAACCCCCTACGACGCGAAGGGCCTGATCAAGGCCGCCATCCGCGACCCCGATCCCGTACTCTTTTTTGAGCACAAAAAACTCTATCGTCTGCCGCGTCTGCGCGAAGAGATTCCCGAAGACGATTACACGGTCGAGATTGGCAAGGCGCGCACGCGACGCGAAGGCCGAGACCTCTCGATCATCACCTTCGGCGCGCAGGTCTTAAATGCGCTCGACGCAGCCGCAGAGCTTGAAAAGGAAGGTCTTGATGTCGAAGTTATAGACCTGCGCACGCTCGCCCCGATGGATAAAGAGGCGATACTTGCGACCGCGAAGAAGACAAGCAAGGTTCTGATTCTGCACGAAGCTTCGCGCACGGGCGGGATTGGTGGAGAGATGGCTGCGACGATTGCCGAAGAAGCGTTTGAGTGGCTCGACGCACCAATCGTCCGCGTCGCCGCCATCGATACGCCCGTCCCCTATTCGCCGCCGCTTGAAGAGTATCACCTGCCGCAGCTCAAAGACGTTCTGCAGGCAGCGCGAAAGCTCGCGGCGTATTGATGAAGCTGTTAGCGATTAGCTTTTAGCTGTTAGCCAATCAGTGATGGCGAAAGAATGAAAATATTTAGGAGTCGGAAGTCAGGAGACAGAAGTCAGAATAAAGGGCGTGCTGCTTTTATTCTGACTTGTGTCTCCTGACTTCTGAACTCTTTTTTCTGGAGAGCATTTATGAGCACAGAAGTTGTGATGCCGCAGATGGGCGAGTCCATTGCGGAAGGGACGATTACGAGGTGGCTGAAAAAGGTCGG
>CBDUCU010000468.1:0-3678 GCA_965365725.1 uncultured bacterium
CGACACCGTTTAGCTCTGTGCGCACTAGTAAGAGACCTTTGACGGGCGAATGAGATACGCCGATAAAGGCTCTGCCGGGTCGCAAGCCGTTGATGTGAAAACTGCCGTCGGGTTTTACCGTAAACGGGATTTTGTTTGGAACTTCTAACACGCCGGGCGCAGAGACGTGCGCGGTAAACGAGACTCTTTGCATCAACTGTGCAACGCGCACAGGGTCGCGGATTCCCTCTATCGAGGCGAAGCCGCTCAAAGACGAGCCCTGATGCATTTTGATTTCAATGCCGGAAACGTCCGCATCCGTAATCTCAAAAACGACCGTGTCGCTGTATGCGTCTTGTTGTCCTGTGGCGAAGGCGACGTATTTGCCGGGCATCAATCCCTCTAAATGAAATTCGCCGCTCACGTTTGTGGCCGCTCCGGTGCTCGAACTATATATCCGACTCTGTCCCGGCTCGACAGGACTGGTAGCGATCAACACGCCGGCTACGGGTTGTCCCTTTGAAGTATTGACGACGCGCCCCTGTGCTTTGAAGGTTTTTGAGAGACGACCGACAGTGATGTCCACGTCTTGCGCTTCGCCGCCCTCGGTCAGCTCGACGATGCGCGCTCTGGCAGGATCAGTCGTGTCCGGATGATAAGTGCGCTCGTAGTAGCCGCGCGGACGCACGCCTGAACCGCGCATGACAGCGCCAACGCCGATTGAGATTTTGTAGCGTTCGGGCGGGAGACCATAGAGTCGATAAACCCCTCGGTCGTCAGTCTGACGGGCGCGCGGATCGAGGTGCTGAAGGCCGAAGAACTGGTCGCCCTGTTCGGCCTTTTCAAGCTGGAGGCTTTCGCCGACGACCGGCTTGTCTTCGTCGTCTTTGATGCGGCCCGTGATAACTCCGCCCGGAACAAGCGTAAAGTCGGCACCGTCGAACGACTCGCCCGCATCGAGCATCAGAAAAAGGCCCATCCCGCCGCGCCGCGTCACCTCTTTAACAACGTAGGCGTGAGCTGTTGGCAGAACGTAATAGCGACCCGGCGGGAGCGCGCTCAGACGATAGAATCCTTCCGCGTCCGTCCTGGTTTGAGCGACGGCGCGACGCACAGGGCCGGGTTCGGCAGGTAGAAGCACGACCGTCAAATTCTCTGCGCCGCGCGTGCCGACGCGGACGCGCCCGGAGATTGAGCCCGTTGCCTCAATCCGCTGGTGCGGCGTTTGCGACATCTGTGAAAACGCGGGCGCAGACAGAAGGCTAAACCAGACGACAAGCGGGACGAGCATGCAGGTTATTACTCTTTTTATCGCGTTCATAGCGGCTTTTGACGGGCGCAGGATCGAGCTTCGCGTGAAGCGTCGTCGTGAGCGGACGACGCGAGAGACTTAACTTAACGACTTGTGCGGTCGAAGCGTACATCCGGCTGGTCGTACGGCGCAAGATCAAAATCCTGCGTTGCGTAGTGGTCACGGCGGTTGTGTAAAGAGTTAAGAGCGGCGCAGTGAGAACACGGGTGAGAGGGAGTTGACGGATTGACACAGATTAATATCCGCGTAAATCTCTTTTATCCTGGTCATACGTTTTTTCTCTCTCTCTACCTGCGCTCTTGCCCTCACACACATAGCTCCCTAAAATCGGAAACCCAAACCGCGCGGCTCCCGTATATTTTGCGCTTGTCCGCGAAAGAGAACTGCTCGCCGAGTTCATCGTCTTGGAATTTTGTCCAAAAAAATGTTTCACCTGAAGTAATCCATGATGTTTGGTGTGGACTTTGAAGCGTCCGCTCAAACTTCAAAAGAGCGCCCGAAATACAAACGGAGGTTATTGATGAAAAGGAAGCTGATCTGCCTGTTTGCGCTGCCCGTCGTGCTCGCGCTCGGCGGCGCGCCTTTTGTTGCACAAACCATGAATGCGATAAATCCGCCGCCCGCCCCTGTCGCCAAAAAGTCGCCGAAGGAGACAAAGATTCACGGCGAGACGATGATTGATCCATACTTCTGGCTGCGCGAAAAGACAAACCCGGAAGTCATCGCGTATTTGGAGGCCGAAAACGCCTACACCGACGCTTTTATGAAGCCGACCGCAGAGCTTCAAGAAAAGCTCTACAAAGAGATGCTCGGTCGCATCAAGCAGACCGACCAGCAAGTGCCCTACCGCGAAAACGGCTACTACTACTATTCGCGCACGGTCGAAGGAAAGCAGTATCCGATCTTTGCGCGCCGCAAAGGCTCGCCGACCGCGCCCGAAGAGATTACGCTTGACGTAAACGAGTTGGCCGTCGGCCACAAATACACAGGCATCGGCGCATACAACGTCTCAGACGACGGCAACCTGCTTGCCTATTCTGTCGATCACACGGGCTATCGCCAGTATGCGCTCAAGATCAAAGACCTGCGCACGGGCAAAGAGCTTTCAGACGATCTCGGCAACGTCGTTTATGTCTTCTGGTCGCCCGACAACAAGACGCTTTTTTACGGCACGGAGGATGCCGCTAAACGTCCGCATAAGCTCTGGCGACACACGCTCGGCGATGCGAAGGAAAAGGACGCGCTCGTTGCTGAAGAGAAGGACGAGCTATATCGTCTCTACGCCGGTGTGACGCGTGACCGGCAGTACATCTTCATCGGCTCCGACAGTTCCGATACGACCGAATGGAGTTTTATCCCGACCTCGAATTTAACGGCTGCGCCAAAAGTCATCTCGCCGCGCAAGAAGGGGCACGAGTATTCGGTTGATCATCACGAAGGCAAGTTCTTTATCCGCACAAATGATAAAGGGCGAAACTTTCGTCTCGTCGCTGCGCCTGTGTCAAATACCGCGCCGGAGAAATGGACCGAAATCGTCGCGCATCGCGCCGACGTGATGCTTGAAGACATCGACATCTTCAAAAACTTCTATGTGCTCTCGGAGCGCGAGAGCGGATTGCAGCGTCTGCGTCTGACGGATTTCAAAACGGGCAAGGCGCACTATCTCGAATTTCCTGAGCCGGTCTATTCCGCAGGCGTGTCGGTCAATAAAGAGTACGACACAAAAAAACTGCGCTACACATACAACTCTTTCACCACGCCCGCTTCGACCTACGACTACGACGTGGCGGCCAGAAAGAGCGAGCTTCTCAAGCGTCAGGAGGTGTTGGGCGATTTCGACCCGGCGCGCTATCAATCCGAGCGCGTCTATGCCGTCGCATCGGACGGCACAAAAGTTCCCGTCTCGCTTGTCTATAAAAAGGGCGTAAAGCGCGACGGCACAGCCCCCTTGTGGCTCTACGCATACGGCTCTTACGGCATTCCCTCGAACGTCTCTTTCAACTCGAACCGTCTCTCGATGCTCGACCGGGGCTTTGTCTACGCCATCGCGCACATACGCGGCGGCTCTGACCTTGGCAAACAGTGGTATGACGACGGCAAGATGTCGAAGAAGATGAACACCTTCACCGACTTTATTGCGGCAGCCGATCATCTCGTCAAAGAGAAGTACACTTCAAAAGACCGGCTTGTGATTTCGGGCGGCTCGGCAGGCGGGCTTTTGATGGGCGCGGTGGCAAACATGCGGCCCGACCTCTTCAAAATCGTCGTCTCTTACGTCCCCTTTGTTGACGTGCTCAACACGATGCTCGATGCAAGCTTGCCTCTGACGGTGCAGGAGTATCTTGAGTGGGGCAACCCCAACGTCAAGGAAGAGTATGCCTACATGA
>CBDUCU010000469.1:0-3675 GCA_965365725.1 uncultured bacterium
TGATGCAGCGTTCGCGGTTGCGCCCATAGACGATCACTTCGAGATCGATCTCATGCTCGAAGTGGCCGTCCTCAACCGTCAGAAGGTCTGCGAGGATGTCAACGCTTCTGATGGCTTCGAGGATGGTTTTGTGTTTGGTAAGTTCCCTCGGCATTTCTGTTCATCAAAACGGTCTTCGGAGGAAGCAGATTGTATCCGAAAAAGGCTGCGTCGGTACGAGAAGTTTTGGAACTCCCGTACCCCCTGCGCGTGAACCCTTGTCGGACGCGCTGTCGGTGAAGGTGTATAATTCGTGGTTGGCGAGGACGGCTGCGTTCCTGTTTGTGCGCAAAAGTCGAGACGTTTGAACAACTTGTCGGTAAAGTCCGAACGGATAAGCCCAAAAAGCAAAAGCCCCCTTCCTGATGAGCGCGATCTCAACCACGACGAGCGAGCTGATCTTTTCCGTTCCGGCGACGGCAGAGGCGGCTTTGCTTTCGCCACACGTCGCGGCGAGTCTGACAGACCACAGTCTGTTAGAGGCGACGCGCGCAGGCGACGAGGCGGCCTTTGCAGAGCTTGTCCGGCGCTACCGGAATCAGATTACAAACTACGTCTATCGCATCACAAACGATTACGATGCAGCCGTCGATCTGGCGCAGGAGACCTTCCTGCGCGTGTTTCGCGCCGCCGACAGGTATCAGACCAATTATGCTTTCTCGACATACATCTATCGCATTGCGACCAACCTTGCCATCAGCGAGCTGCGTCGTCGCAAACGTCGGCGGCTTGTTTCGTTGACGGCATTTTTCGGCAGCCGCGAATCGGATGGATGCGAGACGGCGGAACTCGACCCTTCAGACAATTGTCCTTTGCAGGATGCCACTCTGGTTGACGGCGAAAGACGCGAGGCGGTTGCGCGTGCGATTGCGACGCTGCCGGAGAAATATCGCGCGCCGATTGTTTTGCGCGATGTGGAAGGCAAAAGCTATGACGAGATCGCACGGATACTCGATCTCAGCGAGGGAACGGTCAAGTCGCGCATCAGTCGTGCGCGAGGGTTTTTACGTGAGAAGTTGCAGGCATATATTTAAGGAAGTCAGGTGAAGCCATGAAGTGTCAGGCTTACAGAGAGGAAATCGAGGAAAGTAATTCGGGCGCGGACTTGAGCGAAGGCACGCGCAGGCATATCGGTCTGTGCGAGGCGTGCGCGCAGTTTTATCAAGGGCGCATGGCGGTTCGAGGTTTGTTGAATGATCTGGCACGCGTCTCTGCGCCATCCGATTTCGAGTTTAAGCTCCGCGCTCGGATGCATCGCGGCCAAGACGTGCGCGGCAGGGGCTTTCTTTCGAGACTTTTTACTCCGGCTGGCGCATCTGCGGTCGCAGCCTGCGTTGCGATTGCGCTAACGGCACATCTTTATTTCCGTTCGCCCTTCGCGCCGCAAGAAGTGGCAACGACCACGCCCCGCATTGAGAAGTCATCGGAGACAACCGGCATTTCAACGGAGGTGGCGGAGATTGTTGAGGGCAACAACACAGTCGAAGCTTTACCAATCAATGCTGGTATCAGAGATGAGATCAACGAGATAAAAAGAGAAAAGCGTTCGCTCAAATTTTCAAACAGAGCAAGATCTGATGCTCGCGCCAGCCGACAGATAGATGCTTCTCTGGTGGGCGCACCTGTCCTTAATCTTTCAACCACTGGGCGCGCAGGCGTAGAGTTTGTCAATGCTCCTGTTCCTGTCAAACTCTCGCAATCGAAACAGCCTTTGCGCGTTGTGCTCAGAGATGAGCAAGGGACGGAGCGCGTCCTTTCGATGCGTTCCGTTAGTTTCGGCGCGCAGGAGTTGGGCCGCCTCAATTTCAACTCGCGCGCTTCGGTGTCTGCACAGGAAGGTGTCTGGTAATAGAAGTGGCAAAGTTTTTTAAGTTTAAGCGTAGAGTTGCGCAAACGCGCGCAGATGTCGGCGCGCGCATTGCTTTATCGCTTGCATTTGTAATAACTATTCTTTCGTGCAGCTCGTACGCGCAGGAATCACGCTCTCGCGTGCACACGCCGCGTGCGCGAGAGTTTGGCAGCATTCAGGAATTTCGCACTCCAACACCTGCGCCCGCAGGTTCCGCTTCGCCCGCGCAAGCTCCGGCAGAACCGCTTCCGGTTCTCGCTCCCGATTTTCAATATGCGCCGGCGTTTCAGACAAAGGGAAGACAAAATCCTGCTCCGGCAATCGCTCCGCGAAGGGCCGTTGCGCCGCGAAACGTCGTGACCGTCATCCACCGCCTCTACGGTTGGAAACTGCTGGCATGGATGGCTGCAAAAGGCGGGCAGACCATGCTCGTCGATGAGCTTCCCGGTCTTGGCGATATTCATACAAACATCGTCGCCGGGGTTGTCTCAGACGACGGGCGAACTGTCGTCGCGCGTCTTCCGCATGCCGAAGCGGAGATCGACCCGAAGACTTTCCCGTCATTCCCGCCCGGTCTTTTTGAGCAGCCGCTCGAGCAATCTGCCGAAGCACCCGGTTTTACTCTGATTCGTAGCGACGGAAAAGAGGTCGAAGCCGTGTTTGTCGGACTCGACGCATCGACGGGCCTCTCTTTACTCGAAGCCAAAGAGCCTTTGTTGATTTCAAAGAGTCCGGTCTGGACAAGCGCGCCCACAAATGCTGCAACCGCACAATGGCCCAAAACGTCCACGCCTACGGTCGGCGAGATTGTGCGGCTTTACGCTCCTGCACCAGCAGTTGCGCCTCCGGCCGCACCGTCAACGCGTGTTGCGCCCGTCGCGCCCGTTGCGCCTGCCGCGCCTGTGGCAACGGCTGGTGATGAGGGCGTAATTTATCTGAGCATCGGTGAAACCGAAGGACACATTACACGAGTCAAGCGCACGCCTTCGGGTAGGCCGGTCGCGGCCACCGTGCGTGCCAACCGCATCACGTCTGCTTCGACCGGAGCAATTGCCACGACGGTGCGCGGCGAGTTGATTGGAATTGTTGGAGATGCAGAGGGTGCAGAGTCGCTGGTCGTCGCGGTCGACTCGATGCGTCTTGCCAGAGAGCGCGTGCTTGAAAGACGCGCGAGCGTCCCACAGCCCTGGCTCGGCATCAGGGGCGAGGCGGTGACAAAGTTTGCGCTCGAACAATTTATGGCGCGCGGCTGGCCGCGTGAATTTGCTCTGCCTCTGCTCAAGAGTCAGCACGGTCTTCTTCTCACTTCGGTCGTGCCGGGCGCGCCCGCTTCGCTTGCCGGACTCAAACCCGGCGACGTGATCGCGCGCGTCGATGGAAGAAGCATTCGCGGCATCGAAGAGTTTTCGCAGTTGCTACGAGAAGCAGGCGCGGGCGCAAAGCTTGAGCTAGAGGTCTTTCGCGCGTTGGAGCTTGAGCCGTTAAAGCTCTCGGTCGAATTAAGCGAAACGTTCGACCGGCAACGTCGACAACAGGGGCTGCTCAATCCGCTCGCACGCCTCGGACTTGAAACTGTCGGGCTGACCGAAAAAAGCGCCGCCGGTTTTGGTGCGAGCGCGGGTCAACTTGTCGTCAAAGTGCGCGACAAAAGTCTCGCTTCGCAGGCGGGGATTCGTCCCGGCGATGTGATCGAAGCCATCAACGGGCAACCGCTCGCGCGCGAATCATGGAAGCTTGTGACGAATTCTCAGACCCCCGAATTGACGATTGATCTGGTGAGAAAGTGC
>CBDUCU010000470.1:0-3674 GCA_965365725.1 uncultured bacterium
CGCGCTCTCGCACGCTTCTGCGTTCTCTTGTTAAAGAGAGCCATTTGCACTTGTAAACTCTTTCGTTCAGAGTTCCGCCTTGCTGCTCAAGCCCCTTTTCTGGTACACAAGCAGTCGCTTCGATCAAATATTTAATCCGGTCAGAAGCCGTTCTCCATCCTTTGAGTTTGTCTCAGACAGAAAGGGAAACTCTCTCGCATGTCTTCGCCGACAACAAACATCGAATCCATTCTTCACGAAGACCGCGTCTTTGATCCGCCCGCAGAATTTTCCGAACGGGCGCACATCAACTCGATTGAAGAGTATGAACGCCTGCGCGAAGAGGCCGCGCGCTCGCCCGAAAATTTTTGGGCGCGGATGGCAGGCGAGCTGGACTGGTTTCAGACGTGGGACACGGTTCTCAAGTGGGAACCGCCGCATGCCGAGTGGTTTGTCGGCGCGAAGATAAACGTCTCTTACAACTGTCTCGACCGGCATCTGACGACATGGCGACGCAACAAGGCCGCATTTATCTGGGAGGGCGAGCCGGGCGATCAAAGAACTTTGACTTACGCGCAGCTTCACCGCGAGGTCTGCCGGTTCGCCAACGTTCTTAAAAAACTGGGCGTAGTGAAGGGCGACCGCGTCGCCATCTACATGCCGCTTGTGCCCGAGCTCGCCATCGCCATGCTCGCCTGCGCGCGCATCGGCGCAACTCATTCGATCATCTTCGGAGGCTTCTCCGCGCACGCGCTCATCGACCGCATCAACGATGCCGGATGCAAACTTGTTGTCACGGCTGACGGCGCGTGGCGGCGCGGCTCGGAAGTAAAATTAAAACCCGCCGTCGATGAAGCACTCGAAGAGACTCCGACGGTCGAGTCTTGCGTCGTGCTGCGGCGTACGGGCAGCGACGTGACGATGAAAGAAGGGCGCGATCACTGGTGGCATGATCTAATCGAGACGGTCGATGCAAATTGTCCGCCCGAAGAATTGGACAGCGAACATCCGCTCTACATCCTCTACACATCGGGCACAACCGGAAAGCCCAAAGGCATTCTCCACACAACGGCCGGTTATCTTCTGCAAACGCATCTGACAACAAAATGGGTCTTTGATTTGAAGGATGAAGACGTTTACTGGTGTACGGCTGACATTGGTTGGGTGACGGGACACTCTTATGTGGTCTATGGGCCGCTCTCAAACGGCGCGACCGTCGTCATGTATGAAGGCGCGCCGAATTGGCCTGAGCCTGATCGCTTCTGGTCGATGATCGAGCGCCACCGCGTCTCGATCTTCTACACCGCGCCGACCGCCATCCGCGCTTTTATCAAGTGGGGCGACGAATGGCCTGCGCGCCGCGATCTATCGAGCTTGCGTCTGCTCGGAACTGTGGGCGAGCCGATCAACCCCGAAGCGTGGATGTGGTACAGAGAAAAGATCGGCAATAACCGTTGCCCCATCGTCGATACATGGTGGCAGACCGAAACGGGCGCAATCATGATCTCGCCTCTGCCGGGCGCGACTCCAACCAAGCCCGGCTCGGCGACCAAACCTCTGCCCGGCATCGACACGGTCGTGATGACGAAAGACGGGCGCGAGGTCGGCGCAAGCGAAGGCGGCTATCTTGCGATTCGCCGCCCCTGGCCTTCGATGCTGCGGACGATCTGGGGCGACGACGAGCGTTACAAAAATCAATACTGGTCTGAGATTCCCGGAGTCTATTTCGCGGGCGACGGCGTGCGCAGAGATGCGGACGGCTACTTCTGGATCATGGGACGCGTCGATGATGTGATCAACGTGAGCGGTCATCGTCTCGGCACGATGGAGATTGAAAGCGCGCTCGTCTCGCACCCTTCGGTCGCAGAGGCGGCCGTCGTCGCGCGTCCGGACGATTTGAAAGGCTCGGCGGTCGTCGCCTTCGTCACGCTCGAAAGCCACCATCAACCTTCGGACGAATTAAAAGAAGCGTTGCGCAAACATGTCACACAAGAGATCGGCGCGCTCGCACGCCCCGACGACATACGCTTTAGCGACCAGCTTCCCAAAACTCGTTCCGGCAAAATCATGCGTCGCCTTTTGCGCGAGCTCGCTTCGAGCGGCGCGGTTCAAGGCGACACCACGACGCTTGAAGACTTCTCCGTGCTTGAGAAGCTTCGCACACAGGAAGAGGAATGATGTTGAGGAGGGAGTCGGAAGTCAGAAGATAACGTGTCTGTCTTTATTCTGATTTCTGACTTCTGAATTCTCTCTCTTCTTCATCGTTTACTTCAACAAACCGCAAAGTTCGGGGAGGGTTTGAGGATGGCAAGCAATTTCGCATCGGAGCAGCGGTTGGGGCCGCGCTATCTCGTCCACATACCTGTCCGCGCTGAGTGGGACGATGAAGGGTCGGGCGAGCACGTCGTCGCACAAGGCGAAACCGAAAACGTCGGCCCGATGGGTGCGCTTGTTCATCTGGAGAGGCTCCCCGATGTCGGCAGCCGCGTTCAACTGATCGTTCCCGATGCGCAGGGCACGGAACTGCGCACGATTGCCGAAGTCCTGCGTCTTGAGCGCAACCCCGTCCAACCGCTCGCCGCGCTTCATCTGCTCGATGCGATGGACGAATGGCGCGGTCTTGTCTGGGAGCCGTCGGCCATTCTCGAACAGCAGGCCGACGACGATTATGAATACGAGAATTGAAGGGTGCACGCGCTTCTCACTAAACGACACACTCTCACTCTGCTTTCAAAGTAGAAACTTTCAAAGCAGCCTCTTCCTCTCGCGCAACGACGCACATTTAAGCAACGCTTAAATCCGTCTGCCGTCAAATTCCCTGCGCCAGCCTTCAAGTCAATGCGAGCCTGCTCTGTCAGACGACAATCGACCGGTAAATTTTTATGCTTGGCGCGCAAGCGTCAATCGCCCCGCTCGCCGATTGCTCTTCCTCTCCCAAACGCTTTGCAACTGTGGGAGATCATCTGCGCGTGCGCGCGACATTTTTCAACCAATGTGACAAACGGGCTGAAGGAAAAGAGCGAGTAATGACGCAAGCTACATTTTTTGGTGCGGCGACGGCTGAGGGCGCGGCCTTTCTACTGACGCTTTTTCTGATGCTGGCCTCGGCCAAGCTTTTGGCCGAAGTGTTCGAGCGTCTGCGTCAACCGGCGGTGGCCGGAGAGATTTTGGCCGGCGTTCTAATCGGGCCGAGCGTGTTGGGCTGGATCTCGCCGTCAGAGACGATCAGCTCGATTGCCGAGATCGGAGTTATCTTTCTTCTCTTCACGGTGGGATTAGAGACAAAGCCTGCGGCCATCTTTCGCGTCGGCAAAAGCGCCGTTGTTGTCGCCATCCTCGGCGTGATCGCGCCGTTTCTCGGCGGGTGGCTTTTGATGAAGGTTTGGGGCGGTAGCGGAATCGAGGCGCTGTTTGTCGGGACGGCGATGGTCGCCACATCGGTCGGGATTACGGCGCGCGTGCTCTCTTCGATGGGGCTTTTGGACGCGCCGACCGCGCGCATCATCCTCGGCGCGGCTGTCATCGACGACATACTCGGCCTGCTCGTCCTGGCCGTTGTGTCGAGCATGGCCACAGGGACAATCAACTACACACAGATCGTGACGACGGCTGCGCTTGCCATCGGATTTACGGCCTTCATCACGCTTGTCGGCGCGCCGGTCGTGACGCGGCTCGCACCACGCATTGGAAGGCTT
>CBDUCU010000471.1:0-3651 GCA_965365725.1 uncultured bacterium
AAGCGGCGGTGCTGCCAACTCATCTGCAAGCGAAATTTCTGCGCGGCGAAGAAACGGACGGTCGTGGAAGAAGATTTTGCGTGTTGAGAGTCGCGCATGTGTGCGCGCAGCTTTCGTGTCGCCTAATCGCCAGTGAACCCAGATTTGCAGAGGCTCAAAGAGCGCGGCCTTTTCCGCATCGCTAATCCTCAAACGCTCAAACCCGCGCACGAGCCATTGCAGATCGGTCTCGCCCCTTTTTTTTGCCGCGCGAATCCATTCAGAGAAAGGCGTATGCGTATCGACATAAACCTCTTCTTCAAAGAGCGGCATCAGACGCGGAAAGACTGTGTGTAGATGCGAATGGTCTTCGTAGCCTTCCCAATCAATCTCTGTGCGCGTCGGGTATGCACGGGCGAGCCAGCGCGTGAACTCGTAACTGAGTCGGATGGAAAACTCCGTGCGCGCAATTCCCGATGCATCGGGCGCGGCGAGCGTCGAGAGATCAAAGCCTTTGTCGCGCAACGCATCAACGTGTTCGCCGAAATTTTTTAGAAGTTTCTCGGTCTGTTTGAGTAGCTGCGCGCTTTGCGGAAAGGCGCGCATGAAGAGAAGGATTTCGTGAAGTCGGACGAGCGAATCCGTATCGCTCGCGTGTCGGCGCGAGACTTCCGCAAGCAGCCTTCGCAGACGCTTGCGCCCGCGCGCGTCGGTGGGACGCTTTAACTCGTCGAGTTGTGTGAGAAAATGTTCTGAAGACACGCGTAGGGTAAAAAAAGACTCGCCCACCGTATCAAACGCTTTTCAACCGCAGGCGAGTCGATCATCTGCGCTGACGAATCAAGCGACCTGGCCCTGACCTTTGAGCGCCAGCTCGCCGTTGAGCTTCATCACCTCCAGAGACATCTCGGCTGAGGCATACAAATCTTTTACGTCGAGCCATTCTTTGACGGTGTGGATGGCGCGCATGCCTGTGCCAAAATTTGCGCACTCGATCCCGCGTTTGTTGAAGATGTTTGCGTCGCAGCCGCCGCCCGATGCGACCGCTTCGACCTTCAAGCCCTTGCGCGCCGCCGCCTGATAGACGAGCTGCACGACGCGCGACGTTTCCGGCACGTCCATCGCATAGTATTCGCGCGTGACGTGTGCTTCGACGCGCCCCTTTGTCGTCACGCCGTCAACCGTCACTTCGTACTTCGCAGCCGCATCCTCAAAACACTTCGTCATGTGGGCGGTCTGCGCTTCGAGCTTTTCGTCGCTGTGCGAGCGCGCTTCGCCTTTGAGATAGACGTAGTTGGTGATGATGTTGGTGGCCTTGCCGCCTTCGATCACGCCGATGTTGGCGGTCGTCTCGTCGTCGATGCGTCCGAGCTTCATCTGAGCGATAGCTTCGGAGGCAATCTTGATCGCCGAGATGCCCTGTTCGGGCGCGACCCCTGCGTGAGATTCGAGGCCGTAGATTTTCCACTCCATATGGTTTGCCGAAGGGCCTTTGGTGAAGAGAAAACCGGGGTCGTCCGAATCAAACACAATCCCATAGCGCGCGCGCACCTTTGTCATATCGACGTTCTTTGCGCCGAGAAGCCCCACTTCTTCGCAGATGGAGAAGACCGCATCAATCGGCGCGTGTGGAATGTTCTGCTCTTGCAGACAACGAACCGTCTCGATGATGACGGCGCAACCCGATTTATCGTCGCCGCCGAGGACGGTTGTGCCGTCCGTGCGGATGATGTCGCCTTCGACAATGGGTTTGACTCCTTCGCCGGGAACGACCGTGTCCATATGCGCGCTCATCATAATCGGCTCTGCATCGGGAATCGTGCCGGGAAAGCGCGCGATCAGGTTGCCGGTGTTGCCGCCCACCTTTTCGCCTGCGTCGTCGATAAAGACCTCCGCGCCCATCTCTTCACAAAGTTGTTTGAGATGCTCGGCCACTTCGCGTTCCTTACGCGAGTGCGAATCGATCTGGACGAGGTCGAGCAGAAGATTTTTGATGCGTTCCTGATTAATCATTCGGAGAAGCCCCCTCAAACAAAAGTTCGGAAAACAAAATTCGTGAATCGAAACTGCGCTCAGTTACTGCGGGATTGGTTGCTCATCCTACTACAGGCGACCGCGCGCGCGCCATATCCGTTATCGACCGAAATTCTAACTGCTCACTTGATCGAGCGCGCGCTGTAATTCTTCACGCTTTAACTTAAGCTCGTCGTCGTTTGCGTCTGCGGGCACACTGATGGGCTGCGCGAAGCGAACGACGGCGCGCGTAAAAGGCTTTGGGATTTGAAAGCGATCCCAGCTCGGAATTTGCCAAAAACGTTCGGCGTTGATTGAGAAAGGCAAAATCATCTGATTCGTCTTTTTTGCGAGAAGCACTGCTCCCATCTTTGCAACGTGGCGTGGCCCCTTCGGGCCGTCGATGAGAAATCCTGTGGGACGACCCGCGCGGACGAGCCGAACCATCTCGACGAGCGCGCCCACGCCTCCGCGCGTCGATGAGCCGCGAGCCGCGCCGTAGCCAAAGCGTTGGATAAAGCGCGCGATGTATTCGCCGTCAAAACTCTGCGAAGTCATGACGATCATCCGGCGATTGCGAAAAAAGTATGTCGAGAGAAAGACGCGGTCGTGCCAGCAGGTGTAGATTGGCAGGCCGCCCGTTTTTATCGCCTCGTCCCAATGCTCGCCTCCCTCGACGCGGAAACGCACCGTTCGACCGATGAGCTTGATAAGCAGATAAAAGGCGAGATCGGCTAAGCGAATCAGCAGACGCTGTTTGAATGAGTAATGCGAAAGGTCTGCAAAACGATAAGCGCGTCGCACACGCTCATCAGTAGCGGACGCGTTCGATGCGTTAGGATTTTCAGAATGTTCGGTGGCGTTTGTGGCGGCCTGCATGGTTTTAGATTGGCGCGGGGCGAGTCTAACAAAAGTGTGTGCGCCGCGTCAGTCGGAAAGAAGGGCTTGGCTTGGACGGCTTTTCTGTGCGATATATTGGAAACCCGGCGCAGCAGGCGTTCGTAAGAGCGTTTGCGGAAAAGCATGCGCCCCACTCTCGCAAGCGGCGCGGCTTCGCAAGGAAAAAGCCCCTCCCCAATTTATTCAAGGTTTCTGAAAGAGGTTGATGGACGGACGACGCATCCTGATTGTGGACAGCAACGAGGAACTCCGCACACTTTTGGCGGACGTGCTGCGCGATTTGGGTCACGACGTTGTCGCAACCGGCGACCGTACAGAAGCGCTCGCACGCGCCGACCTCGAAGATTTCGACCTTGTTATCTCAGACCTCACGGAGAACGCAGAGGGCGGCATCGAGATCATCAGCGAGCTCAAGCGCAAGCGTTTAGTAGTTCCCGTCGTCATCTCGTCGGAAGAGACGCAACAGCACGGACTCATCAAAGCCTTCAAGCTCGGCGCAGCCAACTTCGTACGCAAGCCCTACGACCGTGAGGAGCTGCGAACAATCGTCGATAAAACTCTCGGCTACAAGCTGCGCTTTATCGAAGACCTCAAGGTCTTGCCTTACGCGCGCGAGCACATCGAGTTTGAATTGCCGAGCGATCTTTCTTTGATGAACGGCGTGCTTCATTACCTGATCGAGCGCGTCGCCTCGCTCGGCATCATCCGCCCGGAGCGTTCCAACCTCTTCATCGCTTTGGACGAAGCGTTCGTCAACGC
>CBDUCU010000472.1:0-3646 GCA_965365725.1 uncultured bacterium
GCCTTACGAAAAAGAACAGCTTCCGCCCGGTCTGATGACCGAAGGCGCGCGCGTTGATCCCGGCTGGCTGCTCAGTTTTTTGCGCGACCCGTCTTTGAGCGCGGTCGAAGATGAAAACAATACTTCGCCGTCGCACAGCGGCGCGCAGGGAGCCGCACGCGCGCCCGCCGCGACCGGCGCAAACACGTCTCAACAAGCCTCGCCGTCTGCATCTGCTCCCGCGCAAAACGGACAACGCAATGCATTGCAGACGCGTGCGGATCGAAACGGCGTTCGCACATATTTGAAAGCGAGAATGCCGACCTTCAATTTCTCGCCGAACGAGCTACGCGCGCTGGTGCGTTTCTTTATGGCCGTCTCTGCGCAGCAAGAGCCTTACATCAAAGAGCGAATCACGCCGCTTTCAGATTCTGAAAGATTCGTCGCACGCCAACTCTTTAGCTCCGGCTCTGCGCCGTGTCTTAATTGTCATCTGACGGGCAACGCTGCGCATGATCAGAACGCCATGTCGCTTTCGCCCGCGCCAAACTTCCTCGATTCAGCCGAACGGCTCAAGCCCGATTGGACGCGGCGCTGGCTTCTCGATCCGCAACGCATCATGCCGGGCACCGCGATGCCCGAAGCGCTTTTTGAAAGGGAAGTTGTCGATGGCAATCCGCGTTGGAAGTTGAAAGGCGCTTTTCCTGACCCGAACGTGCAAGCTTACAAAGGCGACCACGCGGATTTGTTGATGCGCTACATTCTGCAACTGACCGAGCAGGAGCAGAACGCTTTGGGCAACATGAGCCGCCAAAGGACAGCCGGCGGCACAAGCAACGGCACACCGGCGCAAACATCGCCGGTCGCTTCGGCGCATCGAGGCATCAGAACCCCTCCGCCTAAAAGCACAAACGCAATGCGCCGATTAGAGCGCGCAAGCCGGAGAGGAGCACGCGCATCGAAACGCATACATGTTTCCAGACGGGTTTTAGTCCGCGCGCGTTCGCCTGTGGTGGCTGCGCTGCGAATTCGTTAGCATGAGCTATTTCGCATGCCGAGAGTTTCGCGTTATCATAGTCGCAACTTCAAAGATCTCAGGAGAGTTTCAAATGCCATTCAAACGTGCACGGTATCTGACCGTGCTTTTCACGGCGCTTTGTCTGCTCATGCTTGCGCTCGCCTGCGGACGTAGCTCCGACGAAGAAGAAGACGACGCACCTGCCGGCGGCGAAGCCGAAGCGCAGCTTCAAGCATACAACCCGACGGGGCGCGAGGGATCGGTCAAAGGCGTTATCAATTTTGCGGGCGCAGCTCCGGATGTGAAGATCATTCCGATGTCGGCTGACTCAAACTGCGAGAAGGCCAACCCCAACGCGAAAGCAGAAGATATCGTCGTCAACGGCGACAAGCTTCAAAACGTCTTTGTCTATGTCAAAGAAGGAAGACTTTCCGAAGGCAACAAATCTATCGCCGCGCTCTCTTTTCCGGCGGGCGAGCCAAAACAGCTAGATCAGCACGGTTGTCAATACGTGCCGCACGTGATGGGCATCCAGACACGACAGAGATTGAATATTACCAACAGCGACCAGACCACCCACAACGTCAACGTGCAGGCGACGAAAAACGATAAGATCAATCCATCGCAGCCGCCCAACACGCCCGCCATCGTGCAGGAGTTCAAACGCGCCGAGGTGCTCATCCCCGTCAAATGCAACCAGCATCCATGGATGAAGGCTTAAATCGGCGTGCTCTCGCATCCTTTCTATTCTGTGAGCGGGCAGGACGGCGCGTTCGAGATCAAAGGACTTCCACCGGGCACATACACGGTCGTCGCGTGGCATGAAAAGCTTAAAGAGCAGACGCAGTCGATCACGGTCGGGCCAAACGAAAACAAGGCGGGCGTGACCTTTACCTTTAATGCTGCGACCGCTTCTGACGAGCTAGACGGCGGCTCGCTCAAACTGATGCCCGCCTTGGAAGTGCCCGCTGTGATTGGCGCACAGAGGCATCATTAATCCATCTGACAAGGCGAATTAGTTTTCTTCACAAGAGAGCGCGCCTTGAATGTTTTGTCACAAGTTTGTCGAGCAAGTAGAATCAAAAGAAAAACGCGAAGGGCCGTTCACATTAGAGCTTTGCAGGTCTGCCTGATTTGCGTTCATTTATAGCTTGCGGGCAAAGGTGGGTTGGAAATTACCTGAATGAAGAGCATCGCTATCGAAGCACATACAACTGCGGATATACCTGTCGCCGACGGCTCAGCCCGGCTTGATGCAAAAGAGCGTATTGCCGCTTACGTCGAGCTGACCAAGCCGCGCATCACCTTTCTCATTTCGCTGACGGCAGCCGCCGGTTTCTGTCTCGGCTCAAAGGGCACACTCGATTACGCCATTCTCTTCAATATGCTTGTAGGCGTGGCGCTGCTTTCATCCGGCATTGCCACGCTCAACCAGTATATGGAACGCGACCTCGACCGCTTGATGCGACGCACTGCGGCACGCCCGCTTCCGTCTGGAAAACTTGCTTCCTGGAAGGCACTCTCGTTTGGTCTGGCGCTGACAATCTTCGCTGAAATTTTTCTCGCGGTTGTCGTCAACCCGCTTTCAGCGTTGGTGGGGCTGTTCGTCGTCGTCGGCTACCTGCTTCTCTACACTCCTTTAAAGACGAGGACGACGCTTTCAACGTTTGTCGGAGCATTTCCCGGCGCAGCCCCACCGCTCGTCGGTTGGGCTGCCGCCACGGGTCGTCTCGATCTCGAAGCATGGGTGCTATTTGCGATTCTTTTCCTGTGGCAGTTTCCGCATTTTCTCGCCATCGCATGGATGTATCGCGAAGACTATGCGCGCGCGGGCGTAAAGATGCTGCCGGTCGTCGAGCCGGAGGGACGAATGACGGGCCAGCAAGTCGTCCTCTGGACACTGCTTCTTATCCCTGTGAGCATCTTCCCGACTTTGCTAGGTCTTTCGGGTCAAATCTACTTCTACGGCGCGCTCGCGCTCGGTCTTGTCTATCTCGCCAGCAGTATAGTTGCGGCCTTTTCATCTTCTCGCCAGAATGCACGTCGTTTGCTGCTCGTCTCGGTTTTATACCTGCCGTTTCTGCTGGGGTTGATGGTCGTCAATTCGTAGGCAAAGCCATTAGCTAATAGCTAATGGCTTTTCAGAAAGCGAACACGGGAATTTTTCTTGAGGTGACTGCTGTCGAGAGCGGCTTACTGCCGTGAGCTAACAGCTAATAGCTAACAGCTTCTCCGAAGGAGATTTTATGGGTCGCGTGCTGGCGGTCTTTATCTGGGTCATGACGCTTCTGTCGGTGGCGATGTTCTTTAACCCGCGCTGGTGGTTTCCGCCTTCGATCACAGAACACGGCCCGGCCTACGATCAACAGTTTCTTCTGACAATCATTATCGTCGGCATTACTTTTGCCGCCGCACAAGTTGCGCTGGGCTATGCCGTCTGGCGCTATCGTGACACGGGCGACGGTGCGCGCGCCGTCTATTCGCACGGCAACAATCGTCTGGAAATTATCTGGACGGCGATCACAGCTTTTATCTTTATCGGTGTTGCTCTACTCGGACAAAGAGTCTGGGCGCAGCTTCATTTTGAGGCGGCACCGCCCGGGTCGGCACAAGTCAAAGTTCTCGCCCAACAGTTCGCATGGAATTTCC